>DAOWOG010000063.1 GCA_030642185.1 Helicobacteraceae bacterium
ACAATGTATTGTCACCTAAGTGAGATCGATGTGAAAAAAGGGCAGTTGGTTCAACAGGGCGAGGTGATCGGCAAAGTAGGCAAAACGGGCAGGGTTACCGGCCCGCATCTGCACTGGGGAGTCTCGCTCAACGGTAATATGGTCGATCCGAGGCTATTTGTTTATAAATAAGACAGACAGATACTGATCATAGAGGAGTCGTTATTTTTAAAAATTTTGCAACAGTATTTATGATCCTAAGCGGCCTACTTTTTAGCAGTAAAATATTCGCATCAGAGCTCGGAGTATATTATAAAAATTTTACATTGGAAGATACTGAGACCTCTGAAACGGCTCAGGGTGTAAATCTTTTAGGAGTAAGGGGAAATCTATTTGATGTACTGGATTTTAAATTTGAGAGAGCTTTAGACGAAGAACAGAAGTCACTGACTGACTATATGAAACAGACGACAGAACTTGAAAATTATGTGAGCAAGATCGATGTCGGATTGCAGTTGTTAGTGTTTACACATATTGCTGTTTTGGAAAATCTCTATGTCGAGTACATTAAGGATGTTTATCAACTGCAATATGACAGCGATATAAAGTTTTATACGCAGGAGCTGTTCTTTCTCGGATTAAAAAGCAGAAGTGCCGATAACGGTGTTTCTGCCAGTTTCGGTCTGTTTCAGCACAACAATGAAAAAGAGATCCTGGTGCATGATACTGGTAAATATAGCCGTTATGACACTAAGAATGTCTATGGACTGATGGTTCAGGCCGATGATGTGTTTCTCCCTTATGAAAGCGGTACGCCTATTGGATTGAGCAAATACGGAACAGGTGTCCTCATAGATGACCTGAAAGTCCAATATCAGGTGTCAGGAGGAGATGACTATTTCTTTTCAGTGGCGCTTGGACTGGCGCATCGAAGTGTAAATTTCAATGTTTATGTGAAATACGGCATTGAATTAACGACTGATACGATGGCAAACAAAATATTGGCAGGGGCTGATTATCGGTTTTGATTTAAAAAAGTAAAATCTTCAGAAGCATTTAACGCTATTTTTAATGATTTTTGTTTATTATGCATGAAATTATTTTACAGAAAATGGATGTGAAAATGAAAATGAATTTAAGTCGTGGCATCGTATATATTTTATTAAGTATAGGACTATTTTCCAATATAGCGTATGCCGGAAAAATAAAACATAGTGATGACCATTATAAATATGCTGATAAAATATCCTGGTCCGATCAACAAAGTTATTTCTGTTTGGAATATGACAATGTCAATGATCTCGTATGGGCATTACCTATTGCTTATGTTGATGAAGCAAAATTGACTGAATATGTTAAGCCAGCACTTACATATAAAAGTTATCCATCTAGTCAAATACAAAAAGTAATGATCCCAACTATTCTTGATTCTATGAAAAATTATGAAACGCTATATTATTTTGATAAAAATGAAAAAATACAATTTAATGATTCAAAAGTAATCGGTACTTTAGATAATTATTTAGTCAATGGTCAAATAAGTTCATGGCGATTTCCAGAATTTTCAGAAGTAAAAAGAAATAATCCATTTAAATATGAGCAGTCCAGCTTTATTGGTATTGGTGGTTATGCTAGTGTTATAGGTATACATACAGGTAACCGTTTTCTACGTGGTATAGCTGTATATACTGAGTGTTCTTCTAACAAAAAAATCACATCTGGCAATCGCCCAAACTTAATGGAATGTAATGGAAAATTCAATAAAAATCTTCGTTATAAAAGTGGTCATGATATCTATGATCATCCTGCTATTGTTGTACTAGTTAGAGAACCTAATGAATATGATAAAATTATTTTTAATACCGATTTAAAACCATTGGAAAAACTTTCAGAATTGACAGCATTGATGACTCAAGAACAGTTGAAGGTAGATGAAATAAAAGTTGTTGAAGAGCTAAACTACGATCTGAATATAAGATTTCGATACGCAAAAAACCTTCATTTGAACAATATTGCTTATAGTGAAAACGAAACAAGACTAACCACTTTATCCTGTGATCTTTACACTGGAGGTCCTAAATCCTTCACTCTCAATGGTGAACCATTTAAATACTTTTTATATGATGGAAAAAAGTATGATTATTCTAATGATAAATCCCATAAAGTAGAGTGTTCTGGCGGAGAAGCTGTCTATGTATTTGATAGAATTACAGAGAATATATTTACATTTTCAAGAAAAAAATATATCAATACATCGTACATTCAAACCATTGAAGCCAAAGTCAACAATTATATTTTTAAACCGGTAAAGCCGTTAGAGATCAAACCAAAATCACTGACTCGTGGTGAGTTTGAAAAAACAGCTGATTTTGAAAAAAAGAAAGAGCAAGAGCAAAAAAGAGTTGCTGCACTAAATCAAAAGCAGCAAGAGGAGTATCAGCTAAAGATCAAAGAACTTGACCGCAGTGTTAATTTGGCTCAAATGGAGTATGACAAACAAGTGGCTCACAATAAGAAAGAGTCAACTATAAAAAATACTGCCAATGAAGTAGTAAACCGTGCTGTCAATATGGTCTTCGGAGACCCCAGATTCAAAAATCTGAAATATGATGCCGATAAAGAAGTTTTCAATGCAACTCTTTATTCAACTTTAAATGATTTTTCAATGCCGGTTAAAATATCGGTTCCAATCGATAACGCCAAAAAATTCAAAGAAAAACTGTTGGACAAAAGATTGATACTGTCAGTGGATTTTAAAATTGTAAATGACAAATTGACTTTTGCCAACGTTGCTGCCGTAACAAATGAGATCAAGCAGAAACAAGATTTCAAAGCAGCCAAGGAGAAAAATACTATTGTCGCATATAAAAATTATTTAGAATATCATGCCAATGCGCCTCAAGCCAAGAGAGCAAGACAGGCAATTGCCGACATTAAAGAACAGCATAGAGTACGGGAACTTAATAGAAAAAAAGAGGCTGAAGCGAGAGCGCAAAGAGCTGAGGAACGGAGACAACAGGAGATTAAAGCTTATATGAAAACAAAACATGTTGGGGACCAGGTATGTAAAAGTGGTTTTACGGCATTGATTTTACCTATTACAATAAGAGCTTATGTTGAAAAAGTCAATGGCGATAATATGCAGCTTCGAATATCAGATACAGAGGGAACTTCACCGCACTATAATGGAGTTACACTCTATAAAAATACTCTTATATGGGATAAATATCACGAATGGAAACATTGTAATTAATTTTACATGTTCCTACTTGGTGTGTGCGAACGAGGGTAAGCGAGAGGGGGAGTGTTACCGCGCTTTAAAACTCTTTTTACTTTTACAAAATTCCTGTAAAAAACACTCTACGTCACATTTTGGATTTTGTGCGGTGCAGATGTAGCGTCCGAAGAGTACCATCCCCTGGTGCAGAGAATGAAGATCCGTTTTAAACTTTTTAACCAGGGTCTCTTCCGTTTTCAGTGCTGTCTCATCTTTGCTTAGTCCCAAACGGTGGGCGACGCGGAAGACATGGGTGTCGACAGCCATCAGATTGGCTCCCGTATACTCAATCATTACGACATGGGCCGTTTTCTGACCGACACCGGCGAGGGTGATCAGCTCCTTTTCATCGAGTGGAATTTCACCGTCATAAACTTCCGTGACACGTTGTGCCATTTTGATGATGTTTTTAGCCTTGTTGTTGAAAAAAGAACAGCTCTGTACCATTGCTTTGACATCGTCCAGATCAGCTTGAGCAAGCGCATATACATCCGGATAGGCTTTAAACAGATCCGGCGTAATCAGGTTGACGCGTTTATCGGTACATTGGGCTGAAAGGGCTACGGAAATCACCAACTCATAGGCATCTTGATAGTTGAGCTCGGTGACTGCTTCACTGTAGCGTTCGAGAAAAGCTTCTCTGATCGATTGGATCTCTTTTTTGGTTGACTGTTTCATTTTTCTCTCTAATCAAAATGAGGGTTGGTAGATAGTGCAAAATTATAGGGCACCTCCACTTGAAAGTTTGTAAAAATAGATGGATGGTTTTAAAATTGTGATGATATACCGGATAAATATGCTACAATAGAACACTATAAGTAATATCAATACGTTATAAAAAGTTTTGGAGTCAGTCAATGGCCTTTGCAGAGTGGATAAGTTCACTATTTGGTTCAAATCAGTCACGTAAGACATTCTCTTTTGGTTTTGCCGAAGAAGAGTGTGTCAATAAAACACTGTTTTATAATATTTTGGATGTACAAAGCGCCGTCATTCTTTTTTTCAGCAAGTCAAATGGATGGATCGGTGCCAATGCACGTTTTTTTGAAACATTTGATTATACGACACTGGATGAATTTAGAGAAAAGAACAGCAGTTTCCGAGATTTTATCGTCTCGGAAGCAGAAGAGATATTTACAGAGTCAGATGAAGGTTGGCTTGATTATATCCGCCGGCACAAAGAAGAGGGTTATACGGTTACGATCCGTAACAGAGAGGATGAAGTTCATACGTATGGGTTGAAATGCCATCTCATCGAGCAGAAAGACAAAACGCTGTATTATGTAGAACTCAATGATATTACACCGCTGATAGTGCTTCAGAAAAAGACGCTTGAAGTCGAACTGATGAAAACAAAAATCCTCAATAATATCGGTCATGAATTCAGGACGCCGATGAATGGTATTTTGGGTTTTGTCGAGTTGTTGAAAAAAAGTTATCCAAATGAGAAACAGGCTGAATATATAGGGATGATTCATATTTCCGCCTGGAATCTGATGGCCAATATTGAAAGTCTGCTTGATCTGGCTCAGATGCATGGCGGACGCTTACGGTTCAATATCACTGAATTTAATCTTGTTTCTGAAATGGAAGATATTGCAGAGCGTTACTATATGCTTGGAATGGAAAAAAGGCTAAACCTTTCGTTCTTTATCGATCCGAAGCTGCCTACTTACATCGAAGGTGATCTGCGTAAAGTCAAGCAGGTACTAAACAACCTTATTGCCAATGCGGTCAAGTTTTCAAACAAGGGTGACAATGTTGCTGTTGAAGTGAATATGCTTGAACAGGTTAATGACCGTCATTGCCGTGTCGGTTTTATCGTTAAAGATACCGGAAAAGGGATTGCTCGGGAAAATCTGTCCCGGATTACCCAGCCGTTTGTATCAGGTGATCATGCCGATAAGCGTTTGGGTGTCGGGTTGAGCCTTTCAAACGGTTTGATTGAGATGATGGGCGGCAATCTTAAAATAGAGAGTGAAAAAAATAGCGGATCAGAATTCAGTTTTATACTTGACTTCCCTTCCGCAATGGTTCAGTCATATGATCAAATCAAGCATAAAAGAGCGAAAGTTGCTTTATTTGATGACAAACGAATTGATGATGCCAAACTCCTTACAAATTATTTACGAAGTTTTGGTGTTCATGTCACCAAAGTACATATGGACGATGAAACGATTTTCGAAGATACGGACATTGTTTATCTGATCGCTTCTCAGTCACAATCTTCATGGATGATGGAGCTGGGGACATTAACAAAAAAATGCCGTGTCGTGCTTCTGCTTGAAGAAGAAGAAAAAATCAAAGCGCGTATTTTACATATTGTTGATTATGGTCTTTCTAAACCGCTTATTCCTTCTAAAATTTCAACGCATTTGATGCAGGTGTTTAAACTTCCTGTTCCTCTGCCTAAACGAAAGATGTATGAAAATGAAGGCTTTACTGCCCTGGTAGTTGAAGACAACCTGATCAATCAACGTCTGATCAAAATACTTCTTCAGGAGTATAATTTGAAAGTGACAACGGCTGCTGATGGTGAAATTGCAGTCAATTTGTGTCGAGACTATAACTTTGATATTGTTTTTATGGATATTGATATGCCGGTAAAAAATGGTATTATAGCAACACAGGAAATAAAAGAACAGGTTATATCCAAACATATGCCGATCATTGCTTTAACGGCAATGGCGATGCCGGGTGATCGAGAGAGAATCCTTAAAGAAGGACTGGATGATTATTTATCCAAGCCTTTGACGCGTGATAAGTTGGAATATATACTTGAAAAGCATCTAAAAGTAACTGTATAGGTTTATGTCATGGAATCATTAAGCAAGATCAATTCCCGTTATCCGGCACATCAGAATCTTTTCGAATCGTTTGCGAAGGTTCAGCACAATCCTCTATTCTTCCTTAGTACCAATGAAGAACTTTTAGGGTGTAATGAGCAGGCGCTTGAAGCACTTGGTCATCAATCTTTTGAAGCGCTTGAACGCGCATGTTCAGGGAAAATTTCATCACTGTTCATAGAGGCAAAAGGTTTTTTCCAGCCTGCCGGTGAACACTGGATGATCCCGTTAGGCGAGGGAAGACCGCTGGTACTGCTTAAAGAAAAAAACAGACATCCTGTTCCTTACCGTATGAAAATCCAATCTGTTTCGATCGACGATACAAAGTTTTTTTTACTCTTGCTGCAAAATTCGGAAGCGGTTGAAAAAGCCAAAAGAGCCCAGAACTATTTTGAGTCATTCAAAGAGCAGTTTTTGACGAATATCTCCCATGAATTTCGTACTCCAATGAACTCTATTATCGGCTTTTCGGGACTTTTAGAGCAATCAGGATTAGATGTTCTGCAAGATGAATATGTTCATCATATACAAAGCAGTGCTGCATCAATGCTGGAGAATGTTGAAAATCTGCTGGAACTGATGCAGGTTGAAAGCAGTGCAGTCAAATTAAACCAGGAACCGTTTAAAACGTATGAAGTTTATGAATCATTTGCGGGAACTTTCTCGGAGTTGGCGAAAAACAGAGGGATTTCACTCTTCTTTATGATCGATCCGAATCTACCGGCAAGAATGCTGGGTGATATCGATAAGATAAAACGGGTACTGCGAAACCTGATCTCCAATGCATTGAAGTTTACTTCCAAGGGCGGAC
>DAOWOG010000249.1 GCA_030642185.1 Helicobacteraceae bacterium
TAATCATTCTGTGTCGAAGCTTGTGCTGCAAGAGGCAGTTATTCTTGTTCCTGCCGATGATGCCATGACAGAAATTCGGGAGATGATCGTTGAAGAGCAGCGAGTATTGGCGGCAAATCCACATGTGGAAACCGGCACCGGCGAACTGGAAGTAGAGATAACAAATACACCTGACGAGTTTGAAGCAATTGAGGGTGAGGAGACAGATACCTTTTTTGAAAATGAGGTCACTAAAATAAGAATCTCTGCAGCAGAGTTGGCATGGCTTGAAAAAGAGCATGATGCCAAAGGGATTGCAGAAGCGCAGCTTATCAAGAAAACATTAAACAAGATAGGTGTATTTTTTGAAAAAAGTGGAAAAACAGCCAAGGTTGATGTGACACTGGCCAAGCGTATGCTTAGAGGCACAGGCGATGTACTTCTTTCTACTTTTTTAGATGATGCCCGTATGGCAGCAGTACGAAACGGTGCGAACAGACTGGATGAAAATGCTGCATGGGAAATGGTGGCAAAATCCATTGATGCAGATGATCAGTTCTATGGGGATACTATTGCACCAAATGATATCTCCCGTATGCGAACCATCTTAAAAACATTTTAGGAGTACTGATGGCTATTTATAAACAAAATAGAGAAAAAAGCAGTTCAATTGCTGAGAAGATTGCAAACATGCTCTACCGGGATATTGCAAATTTTGGAAATGATGAGCAAAGCATTTATCGTCAAAATGAAGAAGAGATTATGCTTTGGTATCTTGCAGGACATCATGGCGTGACGCCGGAAACAACGGTTGCTGAGTATGAAGCAATGGTCGAAAATAAAAAAGTTCCCGGTCTGATTACCCTTTCTACTTCAATTCATAAAGCCTTTAAGGAATTTGCACGAGATCTCTTTGAACAGCGACAATGGACAAAACATGATATGGAGATCAATGAAGAAGCGGTGGTAAATACCATAAAGGCAGAACCGTCCCGATCAACTGATCATCAAACTCTGTTGAACTATTATGTGTCCGTGCATCAAATGGCTAAAGAAGACTCACTGTTTGAGTCACTGCTCCGCCCTGCAGGCGCCAGAAAGATTCCGTCGATTCATGTGGCAAGACTACGCCTTATGCGTGCCAGAAAACGTCTATGCAAGTGATTATGACACTAAATGACATTATTTGTCAAATACTTGTTATAATATTTTCACTATGAAAAGTATAAGTCAAAAAGAGCGCCTTACAAAGCACCAAAAAGAGATCTTTGACAAGATAACTCTGCAGCTTGAAAACATCGTTGAAACCGGAATGAACTGGGATAACATTGTGGCACTGAGCGGTGCCGCAGGAACCGGTAAAACCTTTTTGACAAATGTCATTGTGGCACATCTGCATGAAAAATACAGTGTGACAATTACTGCCCCGACACATAAAGCCCTCAGTGTCCTGAGAGATCATATGATGATCGACAACCTTCAGGTTCCGGCAAAGACCATACATGCATTTCTAAATATAAAGCTCTTTACCGACTATGATAAAGGCATCCAGAAGTTCATCCCTGATAAGTCTAAAAAAGACAAGAGCAAAACGGATATTTTGATTGTTGATGAAAGTTCAATGATAAGTGGTGAGTTGTATGATTTTATCCAGGATGCTATCGAGGAAGACCGGGTCAAGGCAGTGCTGTTTGTCGGTGATTATTATCAACTGCTGCCGGTTGACAGCAATAAAAACAGCGTATTTAACGTAAGACATCAGTATAAGCTAAAAGAGATAGTCAGACTGGCAAAAGACAGTTATATCATTACGGTCGCATCAGCAGCCAGGCAGATCATAAAGAGTACTGATTATGTAGATATCAAATCTTTTTTTACAAAAAACCAAAATTCCAACATTGCATTTTTTCATAATCAAAATGATTTTTTAGAGGATTTTTACCGCGATAAAAATTGGTACAGGGAAGACAAGGTGATTACCAGCTATAAGAACAGTGATGTCGATAGTTACAACAAGCTGGTGAGAGAGAAGTATTGGCTGGATAAAGGTGTGGACAGTATCCCTACCTTGTTAAAAGGTGACAAGGTGATTTTTCAAAGTGCCTATAGTGTCAATGGTGTGATGAAGTATCTTAACAATGAGCAGATCACACTCTCATATGCCAAGAAAATGTATTCCGATGTTCTTAAAATAGAGTACTGGGAGTGCAAAGATGATAATGGAGGAGAGTATCAGGAGCTTATCAGGATTATTGACCCTAAAAGTACATCACTGTTTAACGACAGCTTGGACAAAATAGCTAAAATTGCAAAACAAGAGAAGAGCTATAAAAAGCGCAAAGAGATGTGGAAGACATTTTTTGAGCTGAAAGAGTATTTCGCCGATGTGAAATATACTTTTGCTTCGACGATACACAAACTGCAAGGCAGTACCTATGAGACTGTCTATATAGATCTGTTCGGCCTTGCAAACAACAGATACATAGATTACAATGAACTCTACAGACTTATCTATGTAGCCATCACAAGGGCATCAACAGATATCAAAATACTCATACCTACGCTTAACACTAAAAACATAGAGAGCATAGAGAAAAACTTTGAGCAGCTTTTCGGTGATTTACGCTTTTAATGGAAGGGGATTTGGTACAGTGGGGACACTGTACCCTACGTGATTGTAATTGACATGAATTGTCAACGAAATATTTTATACTGCTCTTAAGAAAATGAAAAAGGAGCGGTTGTGACTAAGATGATGAATGACTTCGAACATACTTTTAGCGAACAAAACAATGCACCGCTCTGGGCGCAAGAGCTGTTAGCGGAGATCAAAGCTGTCAGACGACTGCTTGAGACACAGCAGTCAAGTAAAAAACCTTACGATTTTTATGATTTTGTCAATGCTTTTCGAAAAGCGATGCAGGCAGATACGATTAACAGTCATTACCCGGAAGTCGAAGTGGAAGGAAGCCGTTTTGGTGTCACAAGGGCGGGACTGCTTTATGACAAATCGACAGCAAAAGAGATCGGACGTACAGAAGCCTTTGCCACTTATAAAATACTATATGAACAACACAAAAGGAGACCGCTGTTTTGAGAACAATGTTTATTATGATGTCACACAAGATGACACAGGCGCAGTATGATGATGCAAAAAATCATTTTGCTATCGATCGGTTTGAAGAACTTCCAAATGATCAATGGTCACAAATCCCGGCGGATATAGATGATATCAGTCCTTATTTGGCTGATTTGAAGCATAATATTGTCAAACAGTCTAATGCCGGAGATCTTCTTTTGGTACAGGGTGATTTTGGTGCAACAGTGGCAATGGTGCATTTTGCATTTAAACAAGGAATAATTCCTGTATATGCAACGACCAGACGGGCAGTAAAAGAGATAGTCGATGGTGATAAAGTCATCACAACACGTACGTTTGAGCATGTGCGTTTTAGAATTTATGAAAAGGGGTGTTAGATGGCGAAAGTTCTTATAAGTTTGATAGGTACAGGAAGATCCGCAAA
>DAOWOG010000352.1 GCA_030642185.1 Helicobacteraceae bacterium
TATCACCTGAAAAGAGCAGTTTCTGATCACGCTTGTATGTGACAAAAGCACCCGGGGAATGGCAGTAGGGCGTGGTGAGAAATTCCAGGTTAAGACCGGTTGAGGTGTTGAGTTTGTACCCTTTTTTATCAATCTCATAAAAAGGAGAGGTGACGAGGTAGTGTTTGATCAAAAGCGTCATTCGGCTGTGTGTGACAATACGCAGATCATCACGCCTGATCAGCTTCTCTATCTCGGGAACGCTGGCGCACAGATCGGGGTCTTGATGATGCAGGATGATATACTTTATCCGGTCAAGCGGCAAAATGGAACGGACCTTGTCGATAACGGCATCAAACTCAAGCATGGAACCCGGATCAACCAAAATAGATTCATCCTCATTGACTATAAGGTAGGGATGACATTGAAAAGGATCGTTTTCAAGGTACATACCGATCCAGTAGACACCATCAGCGATAAGAACGGGCTGCTTAAAATCTTCTTTTTTCATCGTAGATGAGTGTAGCGTATTTGACTTGAGATAAGGATGCTTTTCACGAAAGATGTGTTAGACTTTGTCAAAATTACTCCACCAACTAAATATCATCAAAAAGAGGGCGAATGAAGATCTTGCTGCTGGGTATCGGTAATCTTCTCTTCGGTGATGAAGGGATCGGGGTTCATTTTATCAACTATCTGGAACAAAAATATCATTTTGAAGGTGAACATCATCTGGATCTGATAGATGGCGGTACGCTTGCACAGCGGCTTATCCCGATCATTGCAGAGTACGACCGTCTGATTGTAGTCGACACTATTAACGCTCCGGGTGTTACAGCGGGCGAAGTCTATTTTTTTGATTTTGATGCGATACCGGATAGCGTCGACTGGCAGGGAAGCGCACATGAAGTAGAGATGCTGCAGACCCTTAACCTGATGGAGCTTGCCGGCGACCGTCCTTCGACACAGATTTTGGGGGTGGTACCGACGGTGATCGAAATCACTGAGTTTTCTCTCTCGACAGAGGTGCTCTCCGCCATCGCCTTGATGGAAGGAACCCTGCTGGATTATCTAAAGACTTTGGGTGTAACAGCGGTGGAAGAACGCCCTGTCGATATACTGGAAGTGATACCGAAATCATTTCACTCTGCCGTAGCGGAAGCAGTGACCCTTGGCCGTGACTAGAAGGGTTGAACTCAGCGGCGTCGTACAGGGGGTTGGTTTTCGCCCTTACGTTTATCAGCTTGCTCATCGCTATGCGCTTAAAGGCTTTGTTCGAAACAGCAGTGTTGGCGTAACGCTGGAAGTCGAAGGCAAAAGGTACGTTATCAAAGCCTTTTTAGAAGCCTTGCAGTATGAGCTGCCTCCGCTTGCCCGTATTGATACGATGGAAAGTATCGAGACCGCTTATGCAGGATATGCAGGTTTCGAGATTGTTCAAAGTCTAACGCATCAAAATAAGCGGGTGCCGGTCTCGCCCGATATGGCACTATGTGACAACTGTCTGAGTGAGATGCACGATCCGGACAACCGGCGCTATCGCTATCCATTCATAAACTGTACCGATTGCGGCCCCCGCTATAGTATCATCGAAACCGTTCCCTATGATCGTCCCAACACTTCAATGCGTTTTTTCACGATGTGCGAAGCGTGTCTCAAAGAGTATACGGACCCTTTCGATCGCCGCTACCACGCCCAGCCCATCAGTTGTCCGGAGTGCGGACCGACGCTCAGGGTCCTGGATACAGAGCATAAAGTATTGGCTGAGGGTGATAATGCAGTCACATTGGCAGCAGATGCGATCATCGAAGGAAAGATCATCGCCGTCAAAGGACTTGGCGGTTTTCATCTGATGTGCGATGCGACAAATAGTGACGCAGTAGCACGTCTTCGCGAACGCAAACACAGACCTGCCAAGCCGTTTGCCGTGATGTTCCCCTCTCTTGATACCGTTAAACAAAGTGCAGCTATTACTCTTCAGGAGGAGAAGCTGATCCTCTCCAAAGAACGACCCATCGTAGTGCTAAAACAATTCAAGATTGACAATTCAAAATTGACAATTAGTAAACTTGTCGCTCCAAATATTGACCGTCTTGGTGTTTTCCTGCCATATACTCCGCTGCACCATCTTTTGCTTGAGAAGATCAAGAGACCGATTGTCGCGACCAGTGCGAACCTGAGTGATGAACCGATCATCCGAAGCAGTAGGGAAATCATCGAAAAACTCGGTAATGTTGTTGATCTGCTGCTTGATCACGATCGCGAGATTGTTAATGCCAACGATGACAGTGTTGTCCAGATGGCTGATGATCAGAAAATCACTTTTCGTATGGCCAGAGGATTTGGCCCAAAGAGTATAAAGCTGCCGTTTAAAAGTAAAAAAAAGATCCTCGCGGTTGGAGCAAATCAGAAGAACAGTATTGCTCTGGTATTTGATGACACTCTGATTTTAAGTCCGCATATCGGCGATTTGAATTCGATTGAAGCGTTTGAATACTTTGAACGGACTATTGAAACATTCAAGCGGTTTTACGATTTTGAACCCGACATCATCGTCTGTGATAAACACCCAGAATATGAAACGACAAAGTGGGCTAAGCAATTAATAATGAATAATCCCCCAGGGGAGCCTCTCTTGCTCCGCAATTCACCTTCTGAACAATTAATAATTTTGGAATTGCAGCATCACTATGCCCATTTGCTTGCAGGAATGGCAGA
>DAOWOG010000265.1 GCA_030642185.1 Helicobacteraceae bacterium
AGCCTTGGTGACACCTTCTTCATCGAAGACACTGACTCCCGAAATCACAGGTTTCATTGATCCGATATCTTCAAAATTACCGCTGCCGCTTACCGTTACTGTCACATTGACAGCTTCATTGGCCTCAATATCCTGCGTATCTGCTTTAACTGTCATCGTAAAATCACCCACGAGTGATATATCTTTCGGCAAGGCAGTGACGGCAATGTCAAGTGAATTTGAAAAATAGCTTTCCCAGCGAAGACCGGGCATCCACTGTCCCCAGGCATCACGGGCATATTTACGGGTTGCCACTTTCATCTGTGCAGACCCGATATGCTGAGAGCCAGCCTGCTGGGCCGCTATAATATAGACCTGCCTGCTTATCGTAAAACCCTTTTCTTCAAATTGGCGCCCTTGTGATTCATCTTTGATCCAAAAGTGTGGTGTCTGAGGCGGTACAAGTTTAAAATCTACCGCATCATGGTTATGCCGTTTTTTAAATACCATTGTCACTTTAAACGGTTCACCTACGTAAACATCAGATTTTTCACTCTCAAGTTTTAAAATAAAATCACTTGCAGTATCAACAGCAGCATTGATATTATTATGCAAAAAAAGTGTCAACAGCAGCAGTAATATTATTTTACCAGGGCTTTGCATTTTCATCTCGCTTTAGAGTGTTATTTGTTGGTGTCAACCGATAGATATGGCTTGGGCTCTGCTCATTTAATACTTTGATCCATTTTTTAGCCTCAAGATCACTCATCTGGAACTCTTCATGAATGTCCGAGGCATCTCTCTTTGTTGCATCTTTTTCGCTCTGTCTCTTATTTTTATCACTTTTAGCCTGTTTCTTCTGTTTTTCTTCTTCCAACTTCGCTTGTTGGTTCTGCTTTTCATCCACTTTTATGTGCTCTTTTTTGGACTCCTTTTTCTTGCCGTCATGAGAATCACTTTGACTTTTTTTCATTGTGGACTGTTCTTTACTACCTTGCGGCTGCTGATTACTCTGACTGTTCTTTGAATGCTTGTCTTTTTCTTGTTCTTTGAACGTTTGAGGTTTATACTCTTGTTTGGTTTGATCTTTAAAAGAATCATTTTTATCCTGAGACACCTCTTTTTGCTCATCTTCTTTCAATCGTGCTTTTACCATCTCCAGGTTCTCTTTCGCCCTCTTATCCTTTTTTATTTTCAGGGCCTCTTCATAGGCCTTGACGGCATGCAGATAATTCTCTGTTTTACCTTGTTTGGCATAGGCGTTTCCCAAGTTAAAAAGGACGTTGAACTGAAGATCCTGCCTGGGGGTATACACTTTGGAATACATTTCGACAGCATGTTTAAAACTGCCCTCTTTATAGAGAGCATTGGCCTGATTATAGTATGCTTCATTACTGTGATTTCGAGCAGCATAATCCCCGTAATATTGAGCGCTCTTTTTATACTCACCGGTTTCATAACTCGATTTGGCACTTTTTAGAACCTGAAAATCCAATAGCCAGGCTTCTGCACGGATAGCCGGGTACAGAAGTATAATCCCTATAAACAACGGCGGAACATTCAACTCTCTTCGCGCACTCATTGAACTGGTCGCCACTAACAACAGCAGCATCGCTATGCCAAGCGGATAGATAAACAGAGGAACATACTGAATTATCTCTTCTTCTTTGAGTGTCTTTTGATCTGTCTTTTGGATGATCTCATCAAGCATTGCTTCGATATCCTCAGAAGAGGCAATCGACTCGATATAAGCTCCGCCAGTCTGGATCGCAAGTTCTGCGATATCGTGATTTAAACGGGTAATGACCGTTTGGCCATTATGCGAGACAAAACCGCCTTTTTTATTTTTTATCGGCGCACCGCTATTTGTACCGACAGCCAGAACAAATACTTTAATACCTTGCTCTTTCGCCAGATACGTTACTGCATCAAAATTCCGCTCATCTCCTCCATCACTCAAAATCAGCAGATATTTCTGCCTGTTTTCTTTAAGTATCTCGGCTGCAGAACGGATCAGCTGCATAAAATCCGTACCCTTTTCCGTCATAGATGAAGGATCCGTCTGTTTAACCAAAAAGCGTACAGCCCGGTGATCAAAACTAAGCGGACTGACCAGATAGGCATACTGTGCAAAAGCCATCACACCGATACGCTCCTCACCTGAGAGCTCAAGGAGTCGCATAATCTTCCGTTTGGCATGGATAAGTCGACTGGGATAGATATCTTCCGCCAACATGGAGTCCGATATATCCAAAGCCACCATAATATCGGCACTTTTTGCCTTGACTTTCACCCGACCTTCCTCGATGACAGGCTGTGCAAGGGAGAGTATGATCATGACAAACATCAATAAAAACAGACCATTGCGTGCACGCTGTGCCATCATATTGCTTTGCACACGAAGTCGATCAAGTATTTCATCACTGAAAAACTGCAGGTGCTGTTCACTCTGAGTCAACAGAAAATAAAAAAGCACCAGGATCGGCGGCAGCATAAGATAGATAAATTCGGGATGTAAAAACGTCATGCCCAACCCCGTTTATTCCGATAATAGACATACAGCAACAGGCTCAAAAAACCTATAAAAAGCGGATAGAGATAATAATATTTTTTATCGTTGAAACTTTCACGCTCTATCTCTGATTTTTCCAAAGTATCAATCTTTATATAGATATCCTGAAGCTCTGCTGCTGTTCTGGCACCATAGGTTTCAGCACCTGTCTCGCTGGCGATATGTTCAAGCAGTTCAGCGTTAAACTCCTGCGGACCGCCGATGCCGATTGTATACACCCTGATCCCCTCTTTTTTAGCTAACTCAATTGCAACATCAAGAGGAACCTTGCCGCCAGGCGTGTCATGCCCGTCTGTCAGGATAATGGCGATCTTGCTCTTTCCCTCTGCTTTGCCAAGCAGATTGACAGATTGGGCGATTGACGCATAAAGGGCCGTAAATTTTCCGGCCATACCGATGTAAAGCTCTGAAACGATTCTCTCAAGTATATGTTTATCATACGTCAGCGGTGACGCGATAAAAGAGTATTTGCCAAAAACGACAAGGCCTATATTGTCATTTTTACGCTCACGAATAAAATGATTGACAATATCCTGAACAACATCAAAACGATTTCGCTTTGTATTATCGGGATCAAAGCCCATTGCCTGCATCGATTGACTGGCATCAAGCACCAACGCAATATTATACCCTTCACCCGGATCCGTTTCGATCGCTTCATCACTTACGGGGGACATGAGCGCAATCACAAGCATAATGATCCCAAGCCACTTGAGAACCTGCAACAATCTTGACTGGCTGACACTCTGTTTCAAAAACTGGGTCGTATGCGGGAAATAGAG
>DAOWOG010000202.1 GCA_030642185.1 Helicobacteraceae bacterium
ATATTATCCTCTTATTATAGCTAAATTCAATATCTCAACTTGTAGAAATATCAGGCAAATCTACTATGAATCGAAGGTTATTTCTTTCCACTTCCAGCCATCAGGAAGCTTATACAATTCACTCAATATATATCACCTCTATTATCTGCATCTTCCATATAGATAATAAGTTTATTATCTTCAATATCATACAAGAATCGATAATCTCCAACTCTTAATCTATACCCTTTTTTACCTTGTATTTTTTTAATATCTAAATTTTCATTTGTTGGGTATGGATCTCTTTTTAACTTTTCAAGTCGTTCCAAGATTCTATCTTTCTCTCTAGGAACTCTTCTTTTAATAAATTTAACAACTCTTTTGTGATAATCCAATTTATACATACTAATCCCAATTAATTTTATCTTCTGAGATATAATTTTCAGGATGCTCAATCCTCTCTTTTCTACCTCTTAAAATAATTTGATAATCAGGGTCATCTTCTGCGACTACCTCTATATCAAGCGGTTCTGTTTTCTGTTCTCTAATAATCTTTACACCCTCATCTTTAAGATGCTCTAAAAACCACAAAACTTTCTCTGCAACTTTGTCATTTGGTAATTCTACAGCTATTTGCATTATTTTTATCTCCTCTGTATTCAACAAAATTTCGACTTCATTCATTAAAGCATCTATCTCTTTATTATTTGCTTTGATATTCTTTACTAACTCTATCGGTAATTTATGCTCTATGACTTAGTATGTCTATTATTCTGTTTATTTTACTTTCCAAGTTTTTCATTTTTTTAACATATATCTAAAGCTATGCTCTATTTTTGCTCTTTTTTATACATAGCTCATAACTTATGTATAAATTTATCTATTGTTTCGACATAGATATCTATTATGGTGAATTATGTCCTTTTTTTCAACATGACAAATATTCTGCTAATACAAATTTAATACCATCATGATATTGTTTGTAATATTTCTGGTATTATTTTTTTATCATAATTCCATTGAGCATATAAAATTTGACTTTGTGTGTCTTTTGTTTTTTCGTATAATAAGTTTTCTATATATTTTAATATTTATGACAATCCTTTCATCTATAAATCTCTTACTGCAACTCAAAATACTCATCTCTCATCTAAGTAATCCCAGCAAAATTTTCAGCAACTTCCCTTACACTACCCAAACCACTTAAATCAACCAACTTGCCTAGATTGTCTTCATCGAGTGGTTTTATTATAGCTTAATATTAAGATGGAACCCTTGTATGACTCTGTGAGTAAAAATGCATTACTCATAGGCAGTTATTCTTTCACAGTCATATTTTTAGAGATTTTATTTCCTTAGCTTAATGCTATTTCAAGTGTGCGAATAGGCTATAATCCTCTAAAAAACAAAAGAAGAACAATTGAAATTAATCGTAGATGAAAATATTCCTTTTGGAAGAGAAGCGTTTGAAAATTTTGGTGAAGTGGTATTGTGCAGTGGAAGAGCGATAGACGCTTCTGTCTGTAAAAATGCGGATGCCTTGATTGTACGATCTATCACAAAAGTAGACAAAGCCCTCCTCCATGGTTCCTCCGTAAAATTTGTCGGGACAACGACTATCGGTACGGATCATATTGATCAAGTTTATTTAAAAGAGCGTAATATCTCTTTTTCAAGTGCAGCCGGATGCGACAGGGAATGAATCTGCCTCTAAATAAGCGAACAGAACATTTTGACAAGCTTAGAAAAAAGTATAAAATCAGAAGAGAGCTCAATAATTTTGAGGTCTCTCTAAACAGTGACAATGAAAAGTTTAGAAGCTTGCTGGAGGTATTAAGAATGATAATGTCAAAATGCTTGTAACTTTAACAAAAAGGGAAATACCATGAAGAATGCTACTTTGAATGTCATCGCGTTCCAGCGCAAACTGCTGGCATCGCTTGTTCTACTGTTGACATTGGCGTATCTGTCCAATGTCTATGCGAAAGATACATCTGCCTACGCTGCAGCTGTCAGCGATGCGAAGATCCAGGCTGTTTTGATGGAAGCCTATGAGAAGTTCAAAAATGATGACGGCGGAAAGAATGCCGACTACATCAAAGAGTTGGCAGTGGTTGATCCCAAGATCTTCGGTATTTCCATTGTGACTGCTGACGGTAAGATTCACGAAGTGGGTGATACGACTGCCGTTGTCTCTATCCAATCGATCTCCAAAGTCTTTACGGCAGCGCTGGTCATGCAGGAGAAAGGTGATAAGTTCCTTCAGGAAAAGATCGGTGCAAATGCTACAGGTCTTGCTTTTAATTCTGTCATTGCCATCGAACTGCATGGACGAACGGCAAGCAACCCTTTTGTCAATGCCGGGGCTATCCAGTCCACAAGCTGGGTGGAAGCAAAAGACTCCAAAGAGCGCTGGTTCAAGATCAAACAGAACATGAATGACTATGCCGGACGCAAACTGCCGTTCAATGAAAAAGTCTATATCTCTGAAGTCAACGATAACAAAAGCAATCAGGCGATCTCCAAACTGCTCGATGCCAACAATCTGATGGGTTCAGACCCTCTTGAAGCCACAACAGTTTACACGAAGCAGTGTTCCGTTAACGTCGCAGCCCATGACCTCGGTATGATGGGGGCAACATTGGCGAACCATGGTATTAATCCGATCACACAAAAAAAAATGCTGAACAGAGAATATGTACCTCAACTGCTGGCAGTGATGGCAACGGCAGGTCTGTATGACAATGCCGGTGACTGGCTTTACGCAACAGGTACTCCTGCAAAAAGCGGTGTCGGCGGCGGTATTTTAGCCGTGGTTCCTGGTAAACTGGCTATCGGCATTGTCTCTCCTCCTCTCGATCAGTATGGAAATAGTGTCCGCGGTCAAAAAGCGGCGATCTATATTATCGACAAACTGGGCTTGAACCCGTTTGCACAATAAGGAGCTGACATGCGATTATTGAGTACATTTGCTGCTTCGCTGCTGCTGGTGTCATCCACTGTTATGGCATCTGAGAAACCGGATGCTTCTGCCGAAGGAACCCTTTCTCAAGACCATACGTATGAACCGCCGGTTCATGTCAATCAAGGCATTGATGTCGGTGCAGGATGGATGATCTCGGGTGATATCCGTGCGGGTTGGCTGCAGTATGATTATGGCAACCCTGCATCGGCACATTTTCAGGGACCGGATGACAAGTATCAAAAAGGTGATCCGTCGATAAACAAAGGGCATACAGATTCGCAGGGTTTTTATATCATTCCAAAGATCTCCGTTACCACACCGACACTCGGCGGCTTTTATGCCAAAGTAACGGGTGCGGCCGCGACCGACTTTGGTATCAATGATGCCAATGACGAGAGTCGAAACTTTGTGTTTGATGGTAATGACAGAAAGTCATTTGCCATCTTGCAAGAAGCGCATGTTGCCTTTGATGCCAACGGCAACAGGGTGATGATCGGTGCAGAAGAGCTTACCACTCCGATGATCGATGCGGATGACTGGTACATGCTGGCCAATACCTTCCAGATGGCTTACTATACAAACACCATGCTCGAAGACAATATGTTCACCGTAGGGTATTTCTATAAAATGGCCGGTGTATGGGACAGTGGTGCCAACGGTACGGAGTACCACTCTATGTCTGATGCCAGTTTCGTTTCCGGTGCAGACAAAGAGAATGCAAAGGACAGCGGTGTCATCTATGGAGCCTATCAGTTCAACAACGGCTCGCATAATGCCCAGGTTTGGAACTACTACGCAGAAGACCTATACAATACGCTCTTTGCCCAGTATGATTTTACGCAGACAGTGGGTACGTTCAACTATGACTTTGGTCTGCAGTACATCGACTTCAAAGAGGTGGGCAAACTGGCAGACAATGACTTCTCTCACATTGATTACAGCCTCTATTCCGCACGTTTTGACGGTTCTTTAGAAAATGGTTTCAACTTTGCGACGGGTGCCTCAAAATACACTGACGGACAGGGACAAGGTGAAACACTGGGTGCCTGGGGTGGATACCCTTATTTTGCCAATGGTATGATCTTTCACTTTTTTGAAGCGGGA
>DAOWOG010000110.1 GCA_030642185.1 Helicobacteraceae bacterium
AATGATGCTACACTCGGTATTTCAGCACAGCAGGCGATTATTCATGCCGCGTCCGGTGCTGATATGATTGCACCTTCGGGGATGATGGACGGAATCATTGAGACTCTGCGCAGCGGACTTGATGCCGGAGGCTATGAAAACCTGCCGATCATGGCGTATTCAACTAAATTTGCCAGCGGTTACTACGGACCATTTCGTGACGTAGCCGAATCAGAGCCATCATTCGGTGACAGATCAACGTATCAGATGGATCCGGCTAATCGACGTGAAGCGATTGCTGAAAGTGTTGCCGATGAAGCGCAGGGAGCCGATATATTAATGGTTAAACCGGCACTGGCTTATCTTGACATCGTCAGAGATATTCGCGAAGCGACATCGCTTCCGCTGGCGGTCTATAATGTCAGCGGTGAATATGCGATGCTCAAACATGCAGGCAATGCCGGACTGATCGATTATGATCGGGTAATGATGGAGACGATGATCGGGTTTAAACGTGCCGGTGCAGATATTATCATCAGTTATCATGCCAAAGAGGTTGCCAGGCTTTTAGGGTAGTTAGGTAACAGGTTTTTTTATGTTTACCGTGGATTGCCTTATTGGTAAAAATAGTTATGCTATGATTGAGAAGATAAGATTTATGAATATGCAGGGTTTGTTTTTAAAAGAATCTGTATAAGGGACGATTAGTTGAGACATTTTTTAACACTGAAAGATTATACAAAAGAAGAGATTCTAGAGATCATAGACCTTGGCTTAAAGATCAAGCGCGATTTGAAACGCGGTGAAATAAAACCGTATTTTCCGAATCAGACCCTGGCAATGATCTTTGAAAAAAGTTCGACACGTACCCGGGTCAGTTTTGAGACCGGTATGTATCAGCTTGGCGGTCATGCGCTTTTTCTTTCCAACCGTGATATACATCTCGGACGCGGTGAACCGGTGAAGGATACTGCGCGGGTAATTTCTTCGATGTGTGATATGGTGATGATCCGTACCTTTGCACAGAGTATGCTTGAAGAGTTTGCCTCGCATTCAAAGGTTCCGATTATTAACGGTCTGACTGATGCTTATCATCCGGTACAGCTTCTTGCCGATTACATGACAATGATCGAACATGGCCATGCAGATAATCCGGTCGTTGCGTATGTCGGCGATGGCAATAATATGACTCATTCCTGGCTGATGCTGGCGTCCAAACTCGGATTTGAACTGCGTATCGCTACGCCAAAAGGCTATGAAGTTGATGATGTTGTCCTTGCAGATGCTTTGGCATTTGCCAAAGAGAGCGGCGCGGTCATTACGATGATGCATGATCCGAAAGCAGCAGCAGAAGGTGCTACGGTAGTAACAACAGACACCTGGGCATCTATGGGTCAGGAAGATGAGAAGGAAGAACGGATCAGAGCATTTAAAGGTTTTATAGTGGATGAGGCATTAATGCATCGTGCAGATAAAAATGCTATCTTTCTGCACTGTCTTCCGGCATATAGAGAACAGGAAGTCAGCGAAAGTGTACTTGAGGGCAGACAAAGCGTTGTATTTGATGAGGCTGAAAACCGTCTGCATGCACAAAAAGGCCTGATGGTCTGGCTTGATCGTCAGTATCGATAGTTTTTAAGTAAGCAAAGGTGAGAGTTATGCGTACAATTATGTTGTTGATGATGTCGAGTATTTGGCTGTTCGGTGCTGCCGGGAGTGCAGCACCGCAACTCAATGAGAAGTTTCAGGATTCTGGTAAATGCAAGGCGTGCCATGTTCAGATAGTGAACGAATGGTCCGAATCCTATCATGCGAAATCACACTATAACAATAATGAGTATCTGCGTGAATCCATGAAGTTTGTCGGACGCAAAAGCCGCAAATCAGATAATGCTATCAAAGTTGAGTGTGCTGCATGTCATAATCCGCGTATCGCAGTAACAGAAACAGGTTTGGATTATGAAATTGATTCGGTTATGAAGCTGAATAAAAATTCAAAAGTTGATAAAGCACTTGAAAGTGATCAGCTAAACGAGGAAATCAACTGCCTGGTTTGCCATAATGTCAACAAGGTGCATCTGGATCTTAATGATTCGAAACGCGGCGTGCACAGACTGGAATGGAATCCGGTCGGCATTATGAGCGGACCGTTTAAGGACGCAAATTCGCCATATCATAAAACGCAGTATCGTGATTTTATCGGTAATGATCCCAAGCAGCTCTGTTTTGTCTGCCATGCCAATGACCGTTCGGTAGAAGGATTTGTTTTTGCCAACACTGAAAAAGAGTACAAAGAGACTAAAAAACAGTGTGTGGACTGTCATATGAGCCCGAAAAAAGAGGGTGTTGCCAGTAACCTTCCGATCGAAAACCGAAAACCGAAAAAACGTATGGTCAGAGAACATGGTTTTGTAGGTGCGCATCAGGCATGGATGTGGGAGGGCGCGCTTCGTCTTAAAGCTGAAGTGCAAGGCAAAGAGTTTATAGTGACGATCAATAATGAGAACCCGCATAATATTCCGACGGGATTCGGGTCACGTGAATTAATCCTGGATATTGAGTATAAAACAGGAAGCAAGGTACTTAAAGAAGAGAAGATATCATTGACACAGCATTATAAAGATAAACGTGGAAAAGTGACAATTCCGCATTTGGCAGTAGAAGCGAGTGAAGATATGTCGGTCCCTGCCCAAGGTTCAAAAACATTGAAGGTTCCGATGTTGGAGGGGGCGGGTATGATTGTGTTTACCTTATCCTACCGCCTGGTCAATGATGAGGTTCATGAACTGCTTAAGCTAAAAGAACCTCAATGGTCTGAGAAAAAATTTATTGATAAATATACATTAAGACTCTAAAGTATTCACTTAGTACGCGATACCGGTGACAGAGCGTACTTTGTCAATGATCTCAGACGCAGAAGAGCGTGCTTTGTCAGCACCCATTTTCAGGATATCACGCACATCATCCTGGTGCGTTACATAGTATTCGCGCTTTTCACGGTAAGGGCGGTAGTACTCCCAGATCACTTCGGCAAGATAGAGTTTGAAATGGCCGTGCCCTTCGCCGCCTTTTAGATAGCGTTCCTGAAGGGCCAGCTGTTTGCTCTCATCGAGAAAGAGTTTGGCAATGTTGTAGACATTGCAGCTTTCATACTCTTTCGGCTCTTCCATTGCAACTGCTTCAGTGACGATTTTTTTGATCGTTTTGAGCTGTTTTTTCTCATCTTCAAAGATACGGATGGTATTGCCGTAGCTTTTACTCATCTTTTGACCGTCTGTACCCGGTACGGTGGCGACATTGTCATCAACCCTGTATTCGGGAAGTTTAAATACCTCGCCGTACTGGTTGTTAAACTTGATGGCGATATCACGGGCAATTTCAACATGCTGGATCTGATCTTTTCCGACAGGAACGATATCCGGTTTGAACAGTAAAATATCAGCTGCCATCAGTACAGGATAGGAAAAAAGACTGTGATTGGCGGCAATACCTTTGGCTGTTTTGTCTTTAAAACTGTGCGCACGTTCGAGCAGGCCCATCGGGGTGAATGAGGAGAGCATCCAGTAGAGTTCAAGCACTTCATCTACATCAGACTGTACCCAGAAAGTAGATTTCTCAGGGTTGATCCCCAGTGCCAAAAAATCTGTTGCTGCCTGCATGGTCAGCTCGGCCAGACGTTTTCCGTCGTTAACGGTTGTCATAGCGTGGTAGTTGGCTATA
This sequence comes from Helicobacteraceae bacterium, assembly GCA_030642185.1. Classification (GTDB taxonomy): domain Bacteria; phylum Campylobacterota; class Campylobacteria; order Campylobacterales; family Sulfurimonadaceae; genus 4484-230. The sequence continues at coordinate 3,700 of DAOWOG010000110.1, forward strand.
AAGGCAAATATCTCATTGTCCTGCTGTGCATTGATCATCTGCCGGATGGAACCGAAGTAGTTGCCGATATGCAGATCGCCTGAAGGTTGAATTCCCGTTAGTAGTCTCACTTTAATATTCCTTGAGAAATGATGCGAAATTATAGCGCATTTATAGGCTTTTTTTTGAGAGTATCAGGGAGTCAAAGGGATTTTAAGGGCACCTCTAATAATAGATATGTTATATTTTAAATCCAAAGGGCTTCTATAAAGCCACATTGCAAAAAGGATTTACTATGAATGTAAAAATTCGTACAAAAGATATTACACTGAATGATCATACAAAGGCACATATTGATTCAGCTATTGAGCAGTTTAAAAAATACGGTATGGATGTGACAACGACAAATGTCATGATCTCTAAAGAGAAAAAAGGGGTGAGTGTTGAGTTTGATATGCATATCGCCCATAACAATCCGATCGTGATCAGTCAAAGTGATGATGATCTCAACGCGGCGATTGATCTTGCGATCGATCGTGCTACCAAGGCACTTCGCCGTTTGCATGATAAAGTGACGTCACATCGCGGAAGCGGACTTAAAGAAGTTGAGCTCGCTGAAGAGGAGTAGGCGTATGGAAAAAATCAAAGTTGTCTGTCCGCATTGCGGCGCAGTGAATGCCATACCGAAAAAAGATCAGTACAGCAAAGCAAATTGCGGTCAGTGCAAAGCGTCGCTGCTCGCTACAAAACCGATCAATCTTGACGAGGCAGCGTTCAATAATCAGGTGGCCAACAGCGATATACCTGTCATCGTCGACTTTTGGGCAGAATGGTGCGGGCCGTGTAAAATGATGGCACCGGCCTTTGAGCAGACTGCGGCGCAGTATCCGCTTAAGCTGCGATTTGCCAAGCTGGATACTGAAGCACAGCAATCGGTAGCGGCACGTTTCGCAATCCGTTCGATTCCTACAACGATTGCATTTAAAAATAACAAAGAAATTGACCGTGTTTCAGGAGCGTTGAGCGCTGAGCAGCTGAAACAGTGGGTCAGTCAGTTTATATAGAGAATTATCAGGAGCATTATGGAATTTTATACGTGGATATTGGCATTTCATGTGATGAGTTTTGCCAGTTGGATGGCAATGCTTTTTTATCAGCCGCGTCTGTATGTTTATCATCAGGAACATCAGGAAAACAGCGGTTTTGTTGATGTGGTGAGAATTCAGGAAGATAAACTTTACAACTTTATCGGAACACCGGCACTATGGGCAACTGTTTTGAGCGGCGGTGTGATGATCTACCTGCTTCCGGAACTCTTTCAAGGCGGAATGTGGCTGCATATCAAGCTGACGGCAGCACTTGTACTGATCGTGTACCATTTTTCATTGGGATATTATCGTAAAAAACTGCTGGACGGAACCTGTTCAAAAAGCGGAAAGTTCTTTAGATTCTACAATGAAGTACCAACAATTCTAATGCTCATCATTGTCATTATGGTAGTGATAAAACCGGTTTAGAAAAAAAAACTTAAAGTGCCTTTGAGATATTTGACTCTTTCAAAGGTGCCTTTAAAAAGTGTATTGCACCTTCTTCACATCATGTAAATCTTTCTTTTATTTCTTGACACGATGACACTTATTATTCCGTATTATTCCGGCGTATTATTCCGGGGACATAATACCAATTTAAAATAATTCCGCTAGAATTTAAGTATGGCACGCATAGCAAGAGTAGTATTATCGGGGATACCGCATCATGTCACCCAGCGCGGGGTGAGGAATATGGATATCTTTTTCACCTCTGAAGATAGAGAAACTTATAAGACACTGCTGTTAGAACAAGGTAAGTGGTTCGGTATGGATATTATTTCATACTGTCTGATGAATAATCATGTTCACTTATTGACATATTTCACAC
>DAOWOG010000248.1 GCA_030642185.1 Helicobacteraceae bacterium
AGGAGTATGGCATTAATGAGAATTGTGTGGCATAAAGTTACATATTTGTAGGGAATAAGAGCTTAGAAAATGTTGTCTTGACTTTTTGGGGTAGTATAGTCGCACCTCCTAAAAACAGGTGCTTCTTTCACCGTCTTGTTACCTGGGCACGAGAAAAATACAATACATCTTTTTCAGGCAGTCTGAGTATTTATTGCTTTTTATTTAAAATTTATATACAATGTAGATACATTAAGTTTAGATTACTCTAAATTAAACAATAAAATGTTAAGGTGGATAAATTGACTTTTGAGTGGGATGAAGAGAAAAACAATCTCTTGCAGAGTGAGAGAAACATTTCGTTTGAAAGTATAGTTTTTGCTCTGGAAAATGACAAGTTGATTTCGATCATACCAAGTCCGAGTCCAAAACATCCAAATCAGAAATGTTTTGTTGTGAACATTGATGAGTATGCTTATATTGTTCCTTATGTAGATGATGGTGAAAAAACTTTTTTAAAGACCATTTATCCAAGCAGGAAATATACGAAAATGTATTTAAAAGGTTGACCCAATGCAGGATAATAAACTTTATACTGATGAAGAACTTGAACTTTTCAAAGCAATAGAAGACGGTAATCTTGAAGCATTAAGCGGTAATGCTTTTGAAAAAGAAAAAGAAAAACTGTTGCAGACAGCGGTCAATACCATCAAACAAAAAACTAAAAAGAAGTCGTTAAATATTAGACTGTATGAGGATGATATTGAAAAGATAAAAGCAATTGCACTGCATGAGGGATTGCCTTATCAAACCTATTTATCATCGATCATCCATAAAGTAGCGACAGGGCAACTGAAGAGTGCTGTTTAATGACGTGAAAGTGATCGTGCCGTGAGGCACTGCCTTTAATTGCGGTCCAATGCATTGAGATCGCTGAAAGCCTCTTTGACACGTTCAACAAGTGAAACTTGTCCGGCACGAAGCCATTTTCTTGGATCATAGTATTTTTTATTGGGACTGTCTTCACTTTCCGGGTTTCCGATCTGTCCCTGAAGATAGTCATGATACTGCTCTTCATAGGTTTTGATACCATCCCATGTAGCCCACTGAGTATCGGTATCGATATTCATTTTAATGACACCGTAACTGATCGCTTCACGTATCTCCTCAAGTGATGAACCGGAACCGCCGTGAAAAACAAAGTCAACCGGTTTTTCTGCCGTATTGTATTTTTCCTGGATAAATTTTTGTGAGTTGTCCAAAATGATTGGGGTAAGTTGAACATTACCCGGTTTATAGACACCATGAACATTTCCGAATGAAGCGGCAATTGTAAAATGTTTACTGACTTTGCTGAGTTCTGCATACGCATAGTCAACTTCTTCCGGCTGGGTGTAGAGCAGGGAGTTGTCAATATTGGTATTGTCAACGCCATCTTCCTCACCGCCGGTAACACCGAGTTCGATTTCAATGCTCATACCGATTTTATCCATACGTTTGAGATAAGCTTGACAGGTTGCGATATTCTCTTCAAGCGGCTCCTCGGAAAGGTCAAGCATATGCGAACTGAACAGGGGAATACCATGCTTTTCATAATACGCTTCACCGGCATCAAGTAGTCCGTCAATCCATGGCAGAAGTTTTTTGGCTGCATGGTCAGTATGCAAAATAACCGGAATTCCATAGAGCTTTGCCATAGTATGTACGTGGTGTGCACCGGAAATAGCACCGGCGATAGCAGCTTCTTCGTTAGTATTACTCAAGCCTTTTCCGGCATAAAAAGCAGCTCCGCCGTTTGAGAACTGGATAATAACCGGTGAATTGACCTCTTTGGCTGCTTCCAGGACACCATTGATAGAGTCTGTTCCGACAACATTGACAGCCGGCAGTGCAAAACCCTGCTCTTTGGCTGCTGCATATACCTTTTGTACATCATCACCGCTAAGTACGCCCGGTTTTACCAAATCCAAAATACGTGTGCTCATATGCTTCTTTCCTCACTAATAAGTTAATGGAATTGTATCTTTTTTTAGGTAATATCTATATAATTTTGACAGTTTATACAGGGAGTATTTATGGCACTGGACCTCTCCTCGGTTTTGGTGATCGGTATCTCTTCAAGAGCTCTCTTTGATCTTGAAGAATCAAATACCGTTTTTGATGAAAAAGGTCTTGATGCCTATCGTGCTTATCAGTTTAAGAATGAAAAAAAAGTCTTGAAAAAAGGTACGGCCTTTCATAGTGTTGAAGCCCTGTTGCGTTTAAACAAGTTGAGCGGGAAAAGGCTGGTTGAAGTCATTGTTATGTCGCGCAATTCACCCGATACCGGTCTGCGTGTCTTTAACTCCATAGCACATTACGGGCTCGATATTTCACGTGCAGCATTCAGCGGAGGTACATCACTATCACCCTATCTCGATGCATTTAATGTTGATCTGCTTCTTTCAAAATCGCATGAAGATGTTCAAGCTGCCATTGACAGCGGTATTGCTGCTGCAACACTTTATGCGCCTCCTCGAGACGTTGACACGGATGATGAGCAGATACGTATCGCTTTTGATGCTGATGCTGTTATCTTTTCTGAGGAGAGCGAACATATTTATAAAACACAAGGTATCGAAGCATTCTGGGAACATGAAAAAAACAATGCAGACACACCGATGAAGGAAGGCCCATTTGCCAAACTGCTGATCACGCTTTCATATCTTCAAAAACAGTTTCAAGATGAGGAATCCCCAGTACGTTTAGCGATAGTGACAGCGCGAAACTCTCCTGCACATGAGCGGGTTGTACAGACCTTGAGAACATGGGACGTCCGTGTGGATGAAGCTTTTTTCCTTGGCGGTCTGAGTAAAGATCAGATTTTGAAAGCGTTTCGGGCACATATCTTTTTTGATGATCAGGATGTCCATCTTGAAAGTGCTTCGCGCGTTGTTCCATCAGCAAAGGTGCCTTACCGAAGTGATTCGATATTAAATAAATGAAACATATTCTGATATTGATTTTTTCTGCTCTTTCACTTTTGGCTGATGTGCCAAATACCTATCGACAGCTTGCACACGCACTGGATAAAGATCGAGTTAACCTGAGTGCGTTGGAACAGAATCACTATTTCCTGCCGTATCGGGAGCTGTTTCGAGATTATAAAGATGAGATGGGTCGTACCTTTTCCATAGGCTATCAACTTGATCGCCGTATTAAAGTGACGGATGATCCGAAAGCACTCTCAAAACAGTACCTTGCTGCGCTTCGTGCGTTGTCGCCTCAACAACACAAGATAGAACAGATTTATGCCAATGCCCTGAGCCATTCCATGGCATCAAATGATTTTACACTGTTTAAATTGCTTCTGAGCCATCCACTTTCTCCAATGGAGAACGCATCAATGCGCAGTCGAGCAGCATCTTACTATGCAACGGTTAAGGATAAGTATCAATGTGAAATTGCCGATGCACTGCTTCGTGATGAAAAACTTAATGTTTACAGTCGAAAGATAGCTGAAGAGGCACGTCAGGCTTATGAAGAGCACATGAAAGTCAT
>DAOWOG010000347.1 GCA_030642185.1 Helicobacteraceae bacterium
GAGAGTGTAAATATGAATATCAAAGAGATTAAGGAGATGTTGCATACACACCCTGATATTTCTGGAGAGCATACGGAATATACTGATCACCGACGTCAGGGACTGGTCTCAAAAGATGACAAAAATGGTGTCAAAAGAACACTGCTTGTCTATCTTGACAGCTTCTCTGAATCGGGGATGGAGATTATGATCTACTGTTTTTCACGCACTGTCGTCTGGAATGAGTGGCTTGCAGTCAAAGAGGATGTGCTCTTTAAAATAGGCCGTATCTTACATCAAAACGGACTGGAGATCGCCTACCCGACAAGGACACTCCGACAGGAAGAGACTGCAAAAGAGGCACGGCCGGAGGAAGAGACTGACTCAGGCAGCACGCTATCAAAATAGAGTTGAGATTACGGCGATAAAGTATAAAAAACAACAAACATGATAATCGTTGGAATAAGTGCGCCAAGCAGCAACCCAAGGGGGTTGATCCCATTGGTGAAATACTTGTTCAAGATAGACTGACCTGCCGGGTTTGGTGCATTGGCTATCACGGTAAGTCCGCCACCAGTCACCGCAGCAGAGACGACAGCATATTTTAGCTCATCTGTAAAACCGGGGACTAAGGTACTAAGATACGTAATAGCTGCATTATCGTTAAATGCAGTCATCACAGTGACAACTGCCATCAGCGGCAACTCTTCCAAACTGCCAAGAATAGGCTCGATCCACCACCCCTGAACTCCACCGTGTATGACGAGACCTCCCAGAAAAAATCCGACCAGCAAGGGAGACTTGATATCGATATTGTTTTGCGAATCCGATGTCACCGTAGCAAACGCCAGAAAAAACAGTAATCCGTATATAAACAGTACAGGGTTATGTGCATTAACAATCGTCCAAACCATAAAAAATATGTGCACTCCCATTACCCAAAATGGTACGCTGTCCTCCCTCTCATCCCAGTTTGGATCTTTGAACGGTGCCCGTTGACTCGGTGTAAGTAGATAGGGGAAAGCCCTCTGCATCCTATAGAGCCAGACCTCATAAAACCTCTCATCAAATGCCTGTTTTGCCAACGCCTCTTCAATACCAAGAGCAGAGATGTTCTTCAGATATCTTTTTTTAAGTTGAGTCTCAACACTGTTGCTATAGTCATTGGAAAGAGACAATAACTCCTCTCTGTAGCCATTGTAAGCACTGACCTTTCTGCCGATGGCATCAACCTCGTTCTCCATCTCTTCACGAGAGAAGTGTTTTGTGAGTATCTCATCTTTTAACTGATTAACAGTGAACTTTTGTGTCAAACGGGCAAACTCATCTTTAAAAGCGTATGCATACAGAAGATTGGAAAAGAGTATGCCGATCACCGTTTTCCATCCGAATGTCTCGAGCATAAAAGAGATACTCCAGCCCCACGTTTCTGAGACCATTAAAATAGGCGGTGCGGCAAAATTAGTCAGCGTACCGCCTACCGATATATTGACAAAAAGCAGTCCCAGTGTCGCGTATTTAAAGGTATCGCTGGGTTCAAGAACATAAAACTTGCGTACTAACAGTATGGCAGAAATCGTCATGGCTGCGGGTTCGGTAATAAAAGAGCCAAGAAGAGGCCCAATCGTCAAAATACTCAACCACCAGGCCGTCAAAGAAGCGCCAAACAGCGTTGAAATACTGCGCATTAAGATCTCTGCAAGTTTTAAAATAGGTCGAGTCGATGCCAAAATCATAATGACCACAACAAACATTGCTTCGGTAAAAACGACTTTATTGCTAAGGTAGTCAACCGCTGCAGCAGCGTTATAAAAAAGCGTTATGCCCATCATCAAAACAACTGCCCATAGACCAAAGACAACTTCAACCTCACCCATATAGTGCATAAAAGAAGCTGATTTGGAGACCGAATTTCGATGCACCAAACCCTCATCCTTAAGCAGATCATGCTCTTTTTTTAGACGGTGAGAGATAGCGGTAAATTTATTGGCTAAAAAAGTATGTATGATTGCCAGCAGAAAAACAAGTGAAGCAAACAGGTTAAAGGGATCGATATCGATCCTGTTTTGAAGACGCTGCATTATGCTTTTAGAGGCATCATCATAACTTTGAAGTTCGATGGGAAACACAATGCTAGAACCCTCTCCAAGTGCTTGAGTAGCATAGGCAAGTGATGGCAAAAAGATCCCAAATAGCATCATGCCGATAAAAAGTCGTAAAAGCATTTAAATATCTCCTTTTTCCTCTGTTTTAAAGTACGCTTATTCAAGGTCTAGCTATTTTATCCAAGATAAAAAGAAAAGTGTAAATGTTCTGATGTCCTAATATAAATTCGCAGTTTTGTGCTAACACTGTTCATAATTATTAAGATAAAATTAAATAATTTTGACAGCTAAGGATTATTGTGAGCAGGAATGAACAACAGTTACAAAAAATGAAGCATGCAACCGGATTTATTACCGCACTCGATCAAAGCGGCGGCAGTACACCAAAGGCGTTGGAAAATTACGGCATTGCCAAAGAGGCATACTCAGGGGACAAAGAGATGTTCGATCTTGTACATCACATGCGTACAAGAATGATAACGAGTCCCGTCTACAATGATCAAAGGATACTGGGCGCGATCCTCTTTGAGGATACGATGGATCGGACGATTGAAGGCCAATCCACTGCACACTACCTTTGGGATGTTAAAAATGTTGTCCCCTTTCTCAAGGTCGATAAAGGTCTTGCTGCAGAGAACAATGATGTAC
>DAOWOG010000344.1 GCA_030642185.1 Helicobacteraceae bacterium
ATGAACCGGTAGCGATGCGCCTGGAAATAGCATCTTCCAAAACAGAAGACCTGATGTTGTTGGCCAAATCCCGCTGCCGTAACAAAATACGCAATGCTACTAAAAAATTTCACTACACACTTAAAAGCGGCAGGGATCAGATCGAAGATTTCTATACAATCCTCTCTCAAACCTATCACCGTCACGGAACACCTATCCTTCCAAAAGCGCTGTTTTATAATCTGCAGGATGAATTTGCAGACAAGCTGATCTTTTTTGTCGCTTACGATGAAAACAGCCGTCCTGCAGCAGCTATGTCTGTTTTTATCGACGACAAACTGGCCTGGTACGCCTGGGGCGGTGTTGAAGAAAGTTACAGCCAAAAGCTGGCCGGTTACTATATCTATTTTGAAGTACTTAAAACAGTAACCCAGCGTTTTGATATTGAGGTGTTTGATTTTGGCCGTTCACCCTATGAAGGCACAACCTATCGTTTTAAATCCCAGTTCGGGGCCAAGCCTGTCAAAATAGAGCTGATCCGGCCTGAGAGTGCTGATGTCTACAGCAAGTACGCACTCGCTGCAAAAATATGGCAGAGACTTCCCCGAAATATTGTTGAGATGATCGGGCCGAAACTGACTAAATATCTGGCAGATCTATGAAAAAAACTGTTTTTCTTTTCATTAAAATCATACTGGTCGTCTCATTGGGGTATTATATTTTCCATGATATCGACATGGCACGTTTACTGCCGGCACTTCAGGCGTATTCATGGTTCTGGCTCTTTATTGCTATGGCAAGTGTTATACTCAGTGATCTGATTCTGGCGCTCAGATGGCGCTCTTTGTCACAAAACAGCTGCTCTTTAACGGCCTCTTTTGAATCCATCGTCTTTTCCGTCTTTGCCAATTCAGTCCTGCCCGCCAAACTGGGTGAAGTCGCCAAACTCTTTTATCTGCGCAAACTCTACGGTATTAAACTCTCACACGGCTTTTCACTTATGCTGACAGAGCGTTTTTTCGATGTTCTGGTGTTGGGCATACTGGTGGTTATCAGTGCACAGATCTATTGGCAAAACGCGACGATTCAGATCTCCGGCTGGATTGTCATCAGTATGATTGTTCTGCTCTTTTTTCTTGTTAAGAGTACCCTCTCTCGCAAGTTAATCCATTGGTTTCCTACGGCAAAGCTGCGACGGTGGTTGATTCGACTCTACCACCATTTTCAAATTGTGCTGGCCAAAGACTCTATTTTACTCCTTACTTTCTGGTCTGTTCTGCTTTGGTTCTCCTACCTCTTTACTACGATGCTCTTTTTTTACGCCGTGATGGGCCTGGAGTTGAGCCTCTCTCAACTGTTTATAGCAAGCATGGTCTCCTTTGTTGCTTTTTCAATTCCGCTGCTTCCTGCCGGAAGCGGGACATTTCAAGCCGGTGTGATTTTGATCTTAACGCAATACGGTGTTGGCAAGGAGGAGGCCCTGATAGGCAGTATCGTTCTGCAGCTTATTATGATCCTGCCTTCAACGGTCATTTCTTTAGTACTTTTACAGAAAAAAGAGCTCTCGCTGAAAGAGTTTATGAGAGAGAACAATGAGTAAAATATATGACAGTTCGCCGATATGGCTGACCATGGATGTGGAACAGCTTCATGATGCAAACTTCGGTGTGAAACAGCGGTTTGATCCAAGGATAGATTATGAACGTATCATTGACGAGTGGATTGAGCACTCTGATACACTGGGCATCAAATCCACCTGTTTTGTATTGGGAAATTTTGCACAAAAATTTCCGCACGCTGTTGAAAAGCTTGCCCGCCATGGCCATGAAATCGCTTCGCACGGCTTGACCCATGATCTCATTTATCAACAGCCTTTCGACACCTTTGTCCACTCCATACAGGAGTCCAAAAAGATTCTGGAGGATATTGTTCAAACACCGGTGAAAGGCTACCGAAGTGCCAGCTGGTCACTGCCGTTTGAAAAAAAGTATTATGAAGCTTTGATCAACGCCGGATACCGATACAGTTCATCCTACTTTCCTTTTAAAACCTACATGTACGGCAACAGTATCGACAGAAAATCACCTTTTGAAATTACAACACAATCAGGTACGATAAGAGAGATTCCACTTTTAAAATCGAGCCTGCCCTTCAGCGGCGGCTTTTATCTGCGTGTGCTTCCTTTGTGGCTTCACAAACTGCTTATGCGATCTTTAATGGACAAAGGTCATAAACCCATCATCTACACTCATCCTTATGAAATGACGGGCAGCTATCTTCTTGCTTCGATGAGAGAAGCCGTGAGCATTGATATGGCCTATATCCTTGCATTTGCAGAAACCTCTCCAAGCCGACAGAAGCTGGCTAAACTAATGCGGTATGCCAAGAGTCTATCGAAGTGAAGCTCAATAACGCTGAGAAACTTCCTTTTTGCCCTATTCTCTGATCCATCTCGTTAAATAGCTATAGCTATTCGCCTCAATCGATCAAAAAATATGTCTAAAAAGTAATATTCCTCATCATTATCAGTTCACTTCGATAGACTCCCCGCCTTAAATCGAAAGATTAATCCTATACTGAGTACAAGAAAAGTCATCCATGATATTTCAAGCAGTATGGCAGCAATCACATCACTCAACCAATGCGCATGTATGTAGACTCTTGAAAGTGCACCCAGTAACACAACTCCTATAATAAAAAGCAGGAACAGTGTTTTAGATAAAGATGGCTTCATCGGACGGTTAAATGAAAAATATAAAAAC
>DAOWOG010000057.1 GCA_030642185.1 Helicobacteraceae bacterium
GGTACTGACTCCGACCCGGGAGCTCACAGTTCAGATTGCAGACTATTTCAAGACCTTTGGCGCATTTTTACCGCAAAGGCCAAAGGTGGTCAGTGTTATCGGAGGTGAAAGTATCGGCGATCAGCTCTATGCCATTCAGCAGGGGTGTGACATTGTGGTGGCGACATCAGGAAGACTGCTCGATGTACTGAGAAAGAAGCAGATGAATCTATCGCATCTGCATTTTTTTGTCCTTGATGAGGCGGATAAGATGCTTGATCTCGGGTTTGCCGAGGAGCTTGATCTTATTTTGGAAGCACTGCCTTCACAGCGTCAAAACCTCTTATTCTCGGCTACCTACCCTCAAAAAATGCTGGACATCGCCTCCAGGATCACCCAGAGCCCAATTGAAGTTACGCTTGACCATGAGGAACCGATAGTATAGAGTATCATCTAGTGTGCCATAGAGGTAAACCGCGAAAATCGCGGCCCCTTGCTCAGACATTTGCTCGATACCGAAAAATGGGAACAGGTGCTGGTCTTTATGGCCAATAAAAAAGCTTCCGACAATATCGCAGCCAAGTTTAGAAAGTACGGCTACTCGGCAGACTCATTTCACGGCGATCTGCTTCAAGACGAGCGTACCTATACGCTGCGTCAGTTCAAATCTAAAAAGATCCGTATCCTTTTTGCAACCGATCTGGTCGCACGGGGGCTGGATATACACGACATCACCTGCGTTGTCAATTACGATCTTCCCCGTTCGCCCTCAGACTATATTCACCGCATCGGACGGACAGGAAGAGCCGGAAAGTCAGGGATTGCCGTTTCATTCATCGGGCATGAAGACAAAGATCATTTTAAACTGATCGAGAAACGTTCCAAAATCACTCTAGAGAGAGAGCAGATAAAAGATTACGAGCTTACAGGAATTACGCCAAAAAAAGAGAAAGGCCCTGCACCGGTAAAAGGCAAGGGAAAAAGCAAAAAAGACAGAGCCAGAGAGAAAGCGCTTAAAGAGGCCAAATGATATTTTATTGTACTGCTGTTATGAGATCAACAAAACCCTTAATCTCATTTTGCAGTTCATCATAGGCTATCAATCCGGATTTTAATTCATCCGGTATCTCGTTTGCCGTTGCTCCGGCAAGCAGGCCCAATATCATACCTCTATGCACATTATCGCCTCCGGCATTGGCGTTAGCCAGGACAGAAGCTTTAAATTCTGCGTTGTTTCTTTGCAGAAGACATAACAGAAGCGGCAGTCCGTGTTCCGGGTAACAGGCCGTTGAAAAAAGTTTACCGATGATCTCCTCGTCAGAGTATTTTTCCAATGTCTCATCAACCTTCAGATAGTTGTTTGAATATTCGGTGTGAATCTTCCACATCTTCGCTTTAGGAATATTTCCCGGTCCCTTATGTTCTCTGTAGGTCCTGGAGAGCTCTTCTCCCCTGATCTCAATGAGCCTCACTCTTTTCGCATATTTAGCAATAGTCTCTTGTGGATTATGTCCCTTGATGAGTGCATGCAAAAGCGGAACCAGCACAGATAAAGCCGAAGAAATATTTTCAGAACGATGTGTTAACTGTTGATGCAATATTGCCTCACCTATACCTTTAAACGGTTCATTTGACAAAATGGAAAGTACCAAAGGCCGAATGATTCCCCCATGTGAACCGATAGACCAGACGGACCGCTGTTCCTCTGCACAAAGCTCAGGAGAAATCCCCTTTGAATAATTTTCAAACCATGCACGGATATAGATTTCACTATAAGGATCACTGTTTATGCCCGACGTCATATAGGCGACGAACTCTTCTAAAAAGCTATCCGGATCATAACTTCCTTTGGCATTAACAGAACGCATTAATACACGTACAAGATTTGCCCCCAAAGTATTTTCACCGGCTTTCAAGCCATGATGGTAATGATATCGTTCATTTAAAACCGGCATGGCGTTTGCATGTTCGCCTGCACGTTCAGCAGTCCGGATATTAAGATGATTGTAAGAGGTGTCATAAAATCGAATGTGTTCATGCAAAATATCATAGGAACGACCGAGTTCTTCAGCTTTTTCTATGTTGGGATGATAACCATTTCCAACCATAAACGATTCAGGGTGAGGATGAGGCGCATCATAATACCCATCAATCAAACCAAAATCTTTTTTGAGATAGTCAAGTCTATAGTACCAGTGTGCAGGCATTGAAAGTGCATCGGAGATAAAAAGCCCCCACAAAGCATTTTCGATTCGAATCTTCTCATCTTGAATTTCTTCCGGTAAGCTCATCATTTTTCTCCATTATACTAATAACCAAGATATTACAGTTGTACTATATAATCATCCATTATAACTTGACTGCTATGGTGTAAACAATAAAAATATAATCAGTACCATTACTTTAAGGCTTCACCTTAAATTATTGACGACACTTTAAAGACATAGGCAATCTAAATTCTGCTTCGATAAAATCGAAAGAAAATTAGGCAGAATAATAAGTCAGATTACAAAAAAAGAGGCAATTAAAGGTGCATTTTTCGGCGCAATCGTTGCCGATGCTCTATGTTTGGGCAGTCATTACGAATACGATGTGAAAAAGATCTATCAGGCTTATGGGGAAAAGCCCATTGAAAAATTCATGTCACCCGGGGAAATGATGGGCGGACAGACCCACGGGATCGGATGGGGAGAGCGTAATTATCATCCCGGTAAAAAAGCGGGCGGAACAACGGATTACGGTGATTACAATATTTTAGTTTTGGAGCACTTGGCCGCTACCTCTGAACCAAAACGTCCTTTTAGTGTGAGTGTCATGATCCCGCATTGGATGAACCGTCTTGAAAATGGATGGGGCTCATGGATCTGTACCATGACCAAAGAGACTTATGGTCAGGTTCGTCGCGGCATACCGGTTGAACAGCTTGGCGGCATCTCCAATGCCATGGCGATCCGGCATGTCGCTGCACATGGCTACTACGATACGGAAGAGGAGATTGCAAACGTGGCCAGAAAAACAATGTTTACCCATAAAAATGCTGAAGCATTGGGCGGGGGTGAGTTTTTTGCCCGTGTCACACACCGTGTCCTTAACGGGACAACACCCCAGGATGCCATAGAGACGGTTGCTGTACAGATGGGCGGTTTTATTGAAGCCAAAGTGGCGCAGGCCATTGCGAAATTCCAAGAAGCAACAGATCCCGATTCTAATCTTTTCCAAGAACCGTTTGTCGATGATCTGGCAATCACAAGCATGGCGAGACTTTGGGATATCGGCCGATCAGAACCGATCAGAGTCGGAAAGGCAAGCCCTACAGAGGGAACACTTCCCGGTGCCGTCTATTTTATCTTGAAATATGCGGATCAGGAAGACGGTCTTAAAAAGGCGATACAGGCCAATGCCATGGTCGGTGGAGACAACGCTTCCCGCGGTATTGCCATCGGGATGGTTCTGGGGGCCTTTCAAGGTGTTCAGGCGATTCCGGAAGAGTGGAAAGCGACACTGGATCAATGGGAGTATTGTGATAAGCTCTTAGATAGACTTCCTCTACTTAAAGCATAAGTTATCGATACATCAAAAAATCAGACTCAGCCCAACCTTACCCTTCTCCTCATCAATGGAGATCACCTCTATCTGCGGAAGGTACTGATTTAATGACAGTACTTCCAGCGGATGGGCGATGCGTTTCTTGCTCATTTTCGAAATATGGATCATCCCGTCATTTTTAAGGCCTATATCGATAAAAGCGCCAAAGTCCGCAATGTTTCTTACGATGCCGGAAACATAACTTCCCTCACGAAGCATCTTGATGTCGGTGACGCCCTCTTTAAAGGGAATGGGAGGCAAATCCTCTCTGGGGTCAAATCCCGGCTTTAAAAGCTCTTTGACGATATCGAGCAGGGTCTCTCTTCCGACATTCAAATCTTCGGAAAGTCTGTTTACATCAATGTCGCGTAAATCCAGACCGTCAAGTTTTTTGGCAACGGCATAACTCTCAGGGTGGATACCGCTGTTGTCTAAGGAACTTTGCCCCTCTTTGATACGAATAAAACCTGCAGCTTGTTCATACGCCTTCTTCCCTAAACCCTTTACCTTAAGCAGTTGAGACTTCGTGCTGAAACTTCCGTTTTCATCTCTAAATACAATAATATTTTGTGCCAGTTTAGGACCGATCCCTGCGACATAAGAGAGCAGTGAAGCCGAAGCGGAGTTAATGTCTACTCCAACACGGTTTACAAGGTCTTGTGTAACATCGGAGAGTTTCTTTTCCAAAAGTTTCTGATCGACGTCGTGCTGATACTGCCCTATCCCCAAAGATTTCGGGTCGATCTTTACCAATGCTGCCATCGGATCGCGCAAACGCTGTGCAATAGAGATCGCTCCCCTGATAGTGACATCAAGATCAGGATACTCCTGTGCCGCTATTTTCGAAGCAGAATAGACTGATGCTCCGGCTTCAGAAACTACTGTGTAATTTAATGCAGCACCCTCATCCTGATTCAAGCGGGCAAAAAACTCCTGCGTCTCTCTCGAGGCCGTTCCGTTTCCGATGGCAACCGCCTTGATGTCATATTTCTCAGCAAAAGCCGCTACCATTTTCTTTGCACCCTCATAGTCGTTTTTCGGTGCTGTCGGATAGATGACCGCTGACTCCAGATAGTTTCCATTCTCATCAATGACGGCCAGTTTACACCCTGACCTAAAGGCAGGATCAACACCTAAAATCACTCTTTTGATTACGGGCGGCGTCATGAGAAGCTGGTTGAGATTTTGTCCAAAGACTCCGATTGCGGCCGCGTCAGCCTTCTCTTTTAACTCCGCTTGTACTGCTCTTTCTATGGAAGGGAGCAGAAGACGTTTCAAACCATCTCTGTATGCTTCAAAAAGCAGCTCTTTTGAAGCTGATGCATAACGGGGAATTTTATATTGTTTAATATTATCTTCGATACGGCTGATATCTATACTTATTTTGACAGAAAGTTCTTTCTCTTTGACACCGCGCGTAATGGCCAGATACCGGTGAGAAGGAATGTAGGCAATTTTTTCAGAATGGTTTACAAAATTGGCGTAAACTCCCTTCGCATTAAAGTTTTTGGCTTTTTTCACCTCCATAACACCAAAACGCATCATGGATGAATGAATAGCTTCACGTTCACGAGGTAGATCGGCATAGCGCTCAGCTAAGATATCCTGTGCGCCTTTAACCGCATCATCCACTGAAGTCACTTTACCTTTTACAAACGCCTTTGCCTGTGATTTAAACTCACCAAGACTTGATTTTGCACGTTCAAGGGTGTTGGCAAGCGGGGTTAAACCATTTGCTATAGCAGTGGCTGCACGCGAGCTCTTTTTCTCTTTATAAGGGCGGTAGATATCCTCTAAAACTCTTAAACTATCAGCAGCTTCTATACTCTTTTTAATGGCATCCGTTAAAACAGCTTTTTCGCTAATCAGCCGTTCTATCTCTCCTTTGCGTTCCAAGAGCTTTTTTGAACTGAGATACACCGTTTCAAACTCACGCAGCACTTCATCGCTCGCACTGCCTGTCATCTCTTTGCGGTATCGGGCGATAAACGGAATCGTCGCACCTTCATCAAGAAGTTTGAGGATGTTGTCAATATGTTCTTTTTTAAGTCCTGTCTTTTTTACTAATACGTCAACTAACGTCTGCATACTGTTAGTCTCTAATATTTCTGAAGTTCAAAATCACGCCATAGTCTTGAAGTGTCACTCCCGTTCAAGTAAGCTTTTTTTGCCCAGTATGCACATGTCTTCAAATCTTTTTCAACACCGTTGCCAAGACAATACAATACTGCAAGGTTCTTTTGTGCACTGCCGTTCCCTTCTTCAGCCATTGGCTTCCATATAGCCAATGCAGTTTCAAAATCACCTTTTTCTGCGGCATCAAGCGCCACTTTTAAATCTCCGGCAGCAAGTGTCAAGGTGAGTACCATGAGTAAAAAAAGTTTTTTCATTCTATTTCCTTATATAATTTTTTACTGAAGCAATGGTGACAGGCTATTGCTTTTGAAAGCCTTTAATCTACTCATTACAATTAAAATAGACATTGTTATTTCTGCTTATTTTGATATCAACCGTAATCTAAGGATATCTCAAAAACAAAAGTATATAATTCATCTAAAAAGGATGATCATGAAAATTAAACTTCAAAATTTCATCAATGAAAATAAGACAGTTATACAGATTGCTGAGATCATATCGGCTATATTTGTAACGATTCTGATAGTTTTTGATGTACTTGCGCTCATAAAAGTCATCAGCACGTTTTTGATTTTTATGATCATTCTCGAAATCATGCGAATGATCAAGGAGTTTATCAAAAGTAAAACGATCAAAATCAGTATGGTGATTGACAGTTTTATCATCTTTTTTATACGCGATATTGTACTGATAGCTTCAGATACAGAAAAATATACTTTTAATGATCAGGTTATAAAGGTCGCTTTCCTTCTGGGCGTAGTACTGATGTTTTTTATTTTCCGTATCATGTCACTGAAATACAGTCCCAATGATAAAAATTGCGAGACATGCCCTGCTATCGATCATAATAGCTTCAAAGGCATCTTTCCATCGAAATAACGATGGATCAATCCATCCAGTATGAAGCGTCGTATCCGTCTGATGGCCGTTTTACTTCCTGTCTCTGCAGTTTTTTGATCATCGTAAAAACGTCGGAACCATCCGTAGGGCTTTTCTTTTCAGAGCTATCCACAGGGGTAAAACCAAATCGATCATAAAATTTTACCGCCGGAGATTCATGCATAACACTGACACTCATCTGATCATAGAGTGCCCCGGCCTCCTGAAGAAGCTGTTCAAGAATGACAGAACCGATGCCCTGCCCTCTGAATTTTGGTTTCACGCCAATTGTCAGTATTGGCGTTACCTCATCGACATAGGCATTGGGTGCATCATGTTCTTTAAGCAGACGTACCCACGCCGCACCGGCAATTTCCTGCCCTACCAGGGCATATACACCAAGGTCACTGCGCTTAAGGCCATAAAACTTTTCGTATATTGACAATTCAGGAAAATCTGCGAGTGATTTGTCCATATCATCAAGACGAGCAGCATAGTGAAGCATATCGGTTGTGATCTTTTGCTCAGAAGATCTAAGAAA
>DAOWOG010000181.1 GCA_030642185.1 Helicobacteraceae bacterium
ACTGTCTTGAGGAATGACTGATAAAAGATCCTCAATGTAATAGTCATTGACAAAAGGTTTTTTGACTCTTATTTTTACGGATGTTCCAAGAACATAACGTGGATCATAGCCATTGGCTGCATCAATAACATCGCCAGCCTGGGTCAAAGAGATATAAAAGTATCCCCCTTTCTCAAAATCAAACCCATAATCATTAAAATCTTTTTTATCGATCGTAAAGGAGTAGACGTCTCGAATTTTAAACAGTACTGTTTCATGTTCAATAAAGAGTTTTTTAGCGAAAGCATCTGTACCGATTTCACCTTTTCCCTGGGCATCGCGATCATTAATACCCGTTCCGGAGGAAGCACCGATAGGTTTAAATGTTGCAAATCCAAGATAGGAGTTGTTTGGTTTACTTACAAATACCATTGAAAAATATTCCGTATGCGCCGGTACATAGACTTTCAAACGCGTCATACCATTAGTACACCAGTCAATATTTTCCAGATCGGTCTTTAAAGCCTCTTCATACGACATATTTAACAATGAAGCTCTCTGCGGTACAGCATAATTTTTGCTTGTCTCTATATCATTGCCGATATATTTCTCATCGATATGCTCTACCCCTGCCTTAAAGCCTTTATGACCACCTACCAATTCGTATTGAGTTATAGAGTCATAGGTCGCTGTTGCAAACAGTGCTGCGGTAAGTAATGGTAAAATAAATGCTATTTTCATGTTTCTCCCTCTTTTTCTTTATTATACAACAGGAAAATAAACAGACTTTAAACATTTTTCTGCTTAAGGGATGGCTAACTCTCAGGATGTGTTACAAAAGTGTCTACGTATAAATCTTCGACTTTCTTTCTTGCCCAGGGTGTTTTTCTAAGAAATTTCAGACAGGAGTTCACAGATGGATCGTAGTTGAAACATCGTATATCGATACGTTCACCCAGTTTGTTCCAGCCGTAATATTCAACCAGCCTTTGAACGATTTGCTTTAGCTTCACACCGTGAAGCGGGTTATTTTCATGTTGTTCACTCATGTGTCAGTACCTGTCCTTTTTAGCGATTCAGAGTTGCGAAGGTCTGTCCGAGGTATTGTAATGATAAACTCAGCACCCTCTTTATTGTTTTGAACCCGCAACTTCCCATCCAACTTTTGTTCAATGATCATTTTACTCATATAAAGACCCAGACCTGTACCGTTTTTGCCTTTAGTGCTGAAGTAGGGTTCAAAGATCTTAGTAATGATCTTTTCATCGATGCCGCCGGCGTTATCCCAGATATGAATTTCAATACAATTTTTATTAATACTGTTTTCAATTTGAATCATTGGCTTTTCTGTTTTTTTAGCAAGCAGAACATCGATACCATTGTTGATAATGTTGATGATGACCTGTACAAGTTCATTGGTATAGGTTGTAATATTGACATCTTCATTACAGGTGTATTCTAATCTGATATCGGCAACTTTTAGTCTGGGATGTGCAAAGTTGCTTCCCCGTTCCAAAAGCTCACATATATTAATTTCTTCTTTTTCTTTATTGGGCCGAAAGAAACTTTGAAAGTCATCAATCGTTTCTGACAGGTAGATAATGGTCTCAGAGATGTGTCCCAGGGCCTTGTTTGTCTCTTCAATGGATGATTTTCCCATCATAGAATCAATTTGGATATTGGAGATCTGCAAAGTGATGGTAGATAAAGGCTGACGCCATTGATGTGCAATCATACTGATCATCTCTCCCATGGCTGCCTGACGTGACTGGGCCAGAATCAGTGAGTCTTTCTCGACCAGCTCTTTGGCTTTATCATCAACTTTTTGTTCCAATTGGGCATTCAGATGCTGAAGTTCCCGTGTTTTTTCCTCCACTTTTTTTTCCAGCTCTTTTGCAAATTCTTCAAGTTGATCTTTCTGCTCGGTAATCGTTTGATTGCCCAGGTCGATACGGCTTTTGTAAAAATAGATGATGACGGTCATAGTCATCAAAACGAAGGAGAGGTAGATGATATCTCTTAAAGAGTATTGGATCGGATAAAATGGCTGCAGTTGTATGATGAAAAGCGAGATGATCAACAAGCCTATCCATGTGATCCATGTTCGACTGCCTTTATAGAAGAAGATGAGTGCAGGATAGGTGATCAGCCATATATGTTTGAGATCAGATGGTTCAGAGATAAAGATGAGCAGGTTAAAGAGAATAAGAAATTCGGTAGCAAAAATAGTTGCAATGAGTTCAAAATGTTCTTTCTTCAGTCGTAAGAAAAATGTTGTCACGACTAAAATGACAATAGCGGATACATTTACCATGGCACCGATATGATCTGCCTTGATAAGATTGAGCGTCATGCCAAACAACAGTCCGGCAATGGCGAGTAAAATCGTTATATTGATAATATTGTAACGGACTTTCAGATCACGCTGATCTTCTGAAAAGTGGATACCGCTATTGATATAGTGCAAAAGTCTATTTTTAAATGTAATCACAAAACATCTTCCCGGGGTACTTTTAACGATACCCTTCTTCTTGGTTTAAAATACTATTTTAGTGTAATAAATGTTAATGTTTCTTGTTCATATCCTTTGAGTTTTTCATTAGACCGATTTTTTATTATCTATTTCACGTCAGGATAATTATAATGCATCATACTTTGGCAAACAGGATGTAGAAATGAAAAATTTAATGATCGCCGGACTTGTTCTTTCAGCTGCCTTTTTATCTGTCAGCCTCTCAGCAGCAGAGAAGCCTTCATCGGCTTTTGGAAAAAAACTGTTTAATGACACACATCTTGGAAGCTCTGTAAACGACAGAAGCTGCAATACATGTCATATCGGCGGAAAAGGAATGCAAAAGGCTGCTGTACGCTCCGATCTTGCCGCTGTCATTAACTTCTGTATTGCCGGTCCTCTGAAAGGCAAAAAAATTGCCGAGAACTCGGTTGAAATGCAGTCATTGACACTTTATATCCAATCTTTGAAAGAGAAATAACACCGGTTTTATCAGCTCTCTTTCTCCTCAATATACTTATGACTGATCGAAATAAGTTCGATCTGATGATCCTTGATGATCTGTGCGATTTCCGTGATCAAAAAGTGTCTGTGTTCACTGTATTTTTTGAGTGTCGTCGCTTTGACAAAAAATGTGAGACCATAAGAGATACCATGCTTGGTATAGTCATTGGCACCGGTCAGGATCATTTTGTCGTGATGAACACGGTTGCTTTTAGCGAGATAATTTTCAATGGCACTATCTAAGCTGTCAAGCATCTCTTTTGATGTGTCAAGATCGAAGAAAAATGTTGTATCAAAGCGCATCGCTTCACGCGCGGAGTAGTTATCGATCATCTCACGGGTGATCATGTTGTTTGGGACAGTCAACACTGTGTC
This sequence comes from Helicobacteraceae bacterium, assembly GCA_030642185.1. GTDB lineage: Bacteria > Campylobacterota > Campylobacteria > Campylobacterales > Sulfurimonadaceae > 4484-230. The sequence goes on from DAOWOG010000181.1 coordinate 3,371, forward strand.
GAAGATTGTCCTGATTCTGGTTGAACGTATCCCGACATCCGTTATTTCTCCGATATCAGAGCCGATCTTTACCATGTCACCGGTTTTGAATGGTCTGTCAGCGATAATGATTGCCGAGCCGAAAAAATTGGCAATCGTATCTTTGGCGGCGATCGCAAAAGCCAAACCACCGATACCCAGTCCTGCAACGACTGTCTGATAGGGGATGTTGAATATCTCTGCGACAATAAAAAGTGCAGCGGTGATGACCAGTATCCTCAGAATGCTTCCCGCAAGCGAGAGAATGATCTCATCGACATTGGTTGATGTTTTTTTGGCATGAATCTGCAGTACAGAGAACATGATGGCTATTAAATTATAGATGATCCATGTGAGACCGATAACAATGAGCAGATGGGTGAATGACTTTATAATAGAGAAAAGAAAATTTGACAGCCCCAGCTGATGTGCCCCATAGAGTAAAATAATTCCAAATGCTGTGATCTGAGCAGGTTTGAGATATCGGAGCTTTATCATCTCCTCTGTCCAGCGTTTTGTGAGATAGAATCTTTGAAAAACATACATGACAGGATGCCTTGCCGCAAAACTTGCAATGAGTGCCAAAAAGAGGATGAATACAAGCATAAGGATCTGCCAAAGCTCTGTATAGTAGAAGGTTTGAAGGAGAAGCGGAGAGATGTTTTTGGCAACTTTTTTTAATCCAAAATAGAGGTTGTTCTCTTGTATCTCCCTGGTGGGATATTTTTCTTTGACATGTTCCATTTCATCATAGAGTTTGCCGATAGTTGCCAGTGTCTGCGGTGTAAACTGCCATTTGGTTTTTCCGTCGATCTCATAAGGTGCAATGATGACATTGCCTATGGGATGATGAAAATGGACATAGGGTTTTCTGCTTTTCGGATTATTGGGGATCTCCTGGTAGATGACATAGGAGATGCGATCCAGAACACTCTTTAGATAGTACGCCAGCATCGG
>DAOWOG010000155.1 GCA_030642185.1 Helicobacteraceae bacterium
AATCATGTCGGCGGACCGATGTATTACATCAAAAACGGTTTGGGGAAAAAGTGGAAATGGCTGGGAACTACTTTTGCCCTTTTTGCTGTTCTTGCCGGTTTTGGTATCGGTAATACGATACAGTCCAATTCAGTGGCAGACGCTATCGAGACCACATTTCATGTCCCGCCGTTACTGACAGGTATGATGCTTTCTGTGATGGTCTTTTTCGTGCTCATCGGAGGAGTACGCCGCATCGCTGAAGTCGCCGGAAAACTGGTGCCGCTTATGGCCCTGCTCTACATTGGCGGCGGAATTATCATTCTGATCATCAATGCAGCTGCTATCCCTGGAGCGCTGGAGATGATTTTCACTTATGCTTTTACGCCGATCGCTGCGACCGGCGGTTTTGCAGGGGCAGCCGTATGGGCAGCCATCCGCTTTGGCGTGGCCAGGGGGATCTTTTCAAATGAGGCGGGCCTCGGAAGTGCCCCTATAGCACATGCCGCGGCAAAAACCACCAGTTCGGTTACGCAGGGCATGGTTGCAATGCTGGGGACATTCATCGATACCATTGTGATCTGCTCCATTACCGGACTGGTGATCATTACATCGGGAGAATGGAACAGCGGACTCTCAGGGGCTTCACTCTCTACGGCAGCATTTGAATCCGTTCTGCCGGGTATCGGAGGGTACATTGTATCGGTCGGATTGATCTTTTTTGCTTTTACGACGCTGATCGGGTGGAGTTTTTATGGTGAGAAAAGTGCACAGTTTCTTTTTGGCGACAAAGCGGTCAAGCCTTTTAGAATCGCCTGGGTACTTGCGATCCCTCTGGGAGCGGTCGCCCAGTTGGAGTTTATCTGGCTCGTCGCCGACACCCTTAATGCCCTGATGGCCATACCAAACCTTATCGCTTTGATACTGCTCAGTCCTGTCGTGTTCAAGCTGAGCAGAACCTATTTTCAGCAAAACAACAGAGAGAGTTGATGCACCGCATATCCATAGTACTCTACCTGCTCTTATTAACCCTTCCTGCCACTGCTGCAGATATTCCGGATGGTTTTGTCGAACTTGAAAAGTATATTCCCGGTATTCATATTGAATTGCGCTACAGTACGAACGAAAATTTTCTCGGCCACCCTGTCGAAGGCTACCAAAACATGCGCTGTATCATAAGTGTACAGGCAGCAGAAGCACTTAAAGGCGTTCAACAGGAGCTAAAAATATTTGGACTGGGGCTGAAAGTTTTTGATGCCTACCGGCCGCAACGGGCAGTTGACGATTTTGTACGATGGGCAAAAGATCTTGATGATACAAAGATGAAAACCGATTATTATCCGGGTGTTGCGAAAAAAGATCTCTTTGAAAAAGGCTATATTGCAGCAAAGTCAGGACACTCAAGAGGAAGTACTGTTGATCTGACCATTATTTCACTTGATAACGAACTGCCCGCAGAACTCGACATGGGAACTGCCTTTGATTTTTTCAGTCCACAATCATGGGGTAAAAATCTCTCTATGACATCTCAACAACGTGCCAATAGAATGCTGCTGCAAAAGTTGATGCAAAAACATGGGTTCAAAACGCTCAAAGAGGAGTGGTGGCACTTTACACTTGAAAATGAACCCTTCCCCGCACGCTACTTCGATTTCATCATCAAATAGGTAATATAAAGCAATCTATTACTCCACTAAAGTAAAAATGGTAAGATTAACAATCTTAAATTGGGTCAAAAAAATAAAATCTTTTATCTTTAAAAATTGTTAGCACCGTCACCAGAGCAAGTTCCTTCATAACTCACTCCCCGTCTTGATAATGTCCAGTCCGAACCGGCCCCTGAGATCCTGCAGATGCTTCGTTAATCTCTCCTGCTTCATATCACTGTCAAGCTCTAAAAAAGAGAGCGTTTTAGGATGATTACTGGTAAAGTTGGACACATTAAGCGAGAGCTTGACGGCGCCTCTGTCCGGATGAAAAACCGCATTGTACATCTCTGAAAGTTCGGACTTAAACAGTGCCTCGCTGAAGATCCGGTCAATCGTTCGTGTCTGTTTCTCCCGCAAGCCGTACTCATAATTTATTTTCAGATAGTACCGTGTCGGATTGACCTCAATGGCCATCACCATATAAACGATATGGCGTGCCATGATCATCACTCTTCGTTTAACTTCATCGGCATCGGTGATAGGGTCAAAGGTTCTGCTGATACCGATAGATTTACGCTCACTTCGTCTGCTTATCGCTTCATTGTCACTGCCCGTCACACGGTGGTAAAGTTCGATACCCGGTTTTTTCCAGGAGTAAAAAAGTGTTTTTCTTCGTTTGATATCGCCCAGTTTATGGATACTGTAGGATTCCAGCCGCTTCTGAAAACCTCTGCCTATACCGGGAAATTTCTCGATGGGAATATCTTCTATAAACGCATCGATATCTTTGACCCTGTAAACACCGAAAGGTTTTGCAAATTCCGTCGCCAGCTTGGCAATCCACTTTGCTTTGGAGATGCCGATGGAGACAGGGATATCAAAGCGTTCCAGTATCTCCTGCTGCAGCTGTAAAGCGAACACATAAACATCTTCCTCTGCGATCCATCCGCTGACATCACCGAAGAACTCATCAATGCTATACTGCTCAAGGGAGGGAATACGCATCTGTATAAATTGATGGATTTGATGGGAGAGACGGTGATAGAGCGGATAATTCGAGGCAACGACAACAAGTTTCGGACATATCTGCAGTGCCTGCGCAATAGGCATAGCCGTTTTGACACCACACGCTCTGGCCTCATAGCTTGATGTGGTGACGATTCCTCTGATCTTTTCTCTATCACCGACCTTCTCGACAAAAACAGAGCGAAAACTCTTTTGCCTGTCACTGTAAAAAACCGGTGCAACAAAAGCACCGCTGTTATCGTTCATCAGTTTGATATGGATACGTTTTTTATTGAAGATCTCCAGGTTGCTTCTGCCGCCCACTGCCATATGTATATTTTTCAGACCGGGATCGACACTCCGTTCTGCCGAGACAAAAAAGCTGTCGATATCGATATGCAGAAACATTATTGCGCTTCTATTTCACTAATAACATGGGTAATGGCATCGTCAATTCCCGCTCTGTAATCGTTGTCATCCAGATAGGCGATTGTGCTGAGTTGTGCACGTAAATCACGGATAAACTGCTCTTTGAGATATTTTTCCTTCCGGAAATAGAAAAATGTCAGCTCCTCGATATATTGGAGTGCCGTCACTCTGCCACGGCGGTATTTGTCACTCACACGCAGCGTCTGCTTATTATACGTATAGTAGGTTAGCTGATTGGAGCAATACTTGCTGACAAGTTCTAAAAATTCTCTGGATGAATGCTGCATATCCGAAGTATAATGCAGCAAATAAGCAAAGGATAAAAATATGACAAATTGCGTATATTTTCTATCCGGATCTATCCTATCAATTGATTGTGTATATCTACGATCAACATGATCAAGCTTGAAAAAAGCCCGATCAGTGCTATCAGCACACTGCTGTACATGGTAGCCAGCACTGATCCGATCGCTACGGTAACAATAGCCAGAACAACAAGATAATTCATATGATCCTCCTTAGTCGATGCGGTAATCATTAGGAGTATTATAAAAATTTAAAATGTTGAAAAAATGTGAAGTCTCAAAAAAGCAATATCTACCGATCCAGCATCGGCAGCTTGGCATCCAGATCGATCTCAATGCCGTATTTTTCTTTTATCTGACTCAGGATCCTCTTTTGATACCAGGTTTTCAAGGCCAGCGGATCGCCGCAGAAATCCCGTGATACTTTGGCGACTGACATCGCATACATTTGAGCGCCCGGTTCTCTTCCAAGTTCGCTGTTCGATTTCATCGCATCATCAAGCGACTTTTCAAGTTCTACATCGCCGGGTATGCGCTCACACTGTTTGATCTTGCTGACAGAGATGGAACTGAGAAGATAAAAGCCTGCAACATTTTGCTCGATTTTTTTGTGTATCATCTCTTCAGAGGCGTTCTCTTGTTGCAATGCGTCTTCCATCGCTGCTATTGACTGCATAAAATCACGTTCAATACCGCTGTACTTCTCATCTTCTGCACGCTTGCTGCTGTCACTGCAGGCAGAAAACCCAAATAACAATACCATCACCAATACAAATAATCTAAACATCTCATTCCTTTTTAAAGATAATATTACGATACCGCTGAGAGCTAAGTATATTGACTATACAATGCTGTCAAAACGTAAAAAAGGAATTCAATGAAAGTATTACTTTCTCTATTACTCCTGTTTTCAACCCTGTTATTTTCGCAAACCGAGGAGGATTCTGTGAGCATTTATGATTTTACTGTTAAAGATATCCATGAGCAGGAGGTCCCGCTTTCCAACTACAGGGGTAAAGTCCTCCTGATCGTCAATGTTGCAAGCGAATGCGGTTTTACACCGCAATACGAAGGACTTGAAAAGCTTTATGAATCGTATGAAGATCAGGGGTTAATGATCCTGGGATTCCCCTGTAACCAGTTCTCTGAGCAGGAGCCCGGAAGCAACAAAGAGATCTTTGCTTATTGCACCACTACCTATGACGTGACATTTGATATGTTTGCAAAAATCGATGTCAACGGTGATAATGCAGCACCACTTTACAAATATCTAAAAAGTCAACAAAGCGGTTTTTTATGGACCGAGTCAATTAAATGGAATTTTACGAAATTTCTTGTGGATCGTGAAGGCAATGTTGTTGACCGCTACGGATCTTCAACAAAACCTGCGAGTATTGAAAATGATATTAAAGCACTCCTGGAAAAATAACTTTCCTTAATGCCCTGACGGAGCAGAAAGTGCTTTATC
>DAOWOG010000276.1 GCA_030642185.1 Helicobacteraceae bacterium
ATATCATTCACAATCTTCTGTATATCATCAAGAGTAATATCATTTACGGCTTTGTCATGTAGTGGCTTTGAGTGAGTTTTTAAAGCGGTTGAATAGTTTTGCATTGTTGAGTCTCTTGCAGATATTCGCTTTGTCTCCATAAACAGATTTACCCGTTCTAAAAATGTATCCTCTTTCTTCAGAACCTCATCGGCAATATCTTTTTTTATTGCCTTCATCAAGGTTCCGTTATCTCTAAGTGTCTCCCTTACTTCATCCCGCTTGCTTGCAACAAATTCAAGTGCCTTTAAAAATGTCTTTTTGTTCTTACTGAATGTGAATATTTTTTTACCTCTTCTGCCGTTCACTCTAACTTGTAACTGTAGCTTGAATTCATCCCCCATCAGCTTTTGAGCCTGGTTACCGCTGCTGATAACTTTTACATCATTATCAGCATAAAGGTATATGCCCTTACAGTCTTTATTCGGTATTTTGACGCTTATGTACTTGTTCATTTTTTCAGCCTTTAGAAAGAAGGTGTACTTTTGGGTGAACTTTGAGGTGTACTTTTTTATAACTTCTTATGTATAATTGTAGCTATTTGTAGTTTAAGTATATCTTGTAAGTAAGTGTTTTAGGGCTATCTATGCGGGGGTATGCTTATTTATAGTTTCTTTTCCTGCCCGATCCGATAGAGCGCGAAGTCATACTTGACCGGATCGTTCGGATCGAACTCGCGCAGTTTGTCGGTCAGTTCTATCGCGGCCTGGAGATCATAGGTTTTGCGCTTGAGCAGACCAAACTGCTTTGAGACATGAAACGTATGCGTATCGAGCGGAATAATGAGATCTTTTGTATCCACATGACGCCACAGACCAAAATCGGTTTCATCATCACGTACCATCCAGCGCAGAAACATCATCCAACGTTTGAGCGCCGAGGCACCTTTCACCCGCTGCACAGGTTTGCCGATCAGGAAGTCATACCCCCTGCTCCGATAAGGGTTTGCCTGATGCATTCTTGTGATAACATTGTTTATACCCTCAACAATGCTGTTTTCCTGTCGGTAACCTTCAAAAAAAAGCGTTTCGAGTTCTATCTCCCTTTTCAGACGTGCAAAAGTAATAAAAAACTCAGCAATATCACGACTGTTTTGAAAACGGTAATAATGTGAAGAAAATGCTTGCGAAATAGCGGCATCATCCGCATCTAAAAGAGAAAAATCAAGAGAATCCAGAAAACGGACGATCAGATCGGCCCGGCCATAACCGAAAAGCGCACACACCAAAGCAGTGTAAGGCTCTTTATAGCGGCGTGCCACCAAAATGGGATCAGGCTTGTCATAGCTTACTTCATCCGCATGATTGCGCAAAGCCACCTCACTATCAAGGCGTGCTTTCAGCTTTTTATCAATTTCATTCATCGGATTATAATTTAAACGCTTCGCCTAAATAATATTTGCGGACATCATCATTGTGTCCGATCTCTGCACTTGTGCCGGACGCCAAAAGTGAGCCGCTTTTAATGACATAGGCACGATCACAGACATCGAGCGTTTCACGAACATTATGATCGGTGATCAACACCCCGATATCATAGGTTACAAGCTGATGAATCACTTTTTGGATATCCATAACAGCGATAGGATCAACACCGGCAAAAGGTTCATCCAGCAGTAAAAAACGCGGTGAATTCACTAAAGCCCGGGCGATCTCTGTACGTCTGCGTTCTCCTCCGGAAAGACTTATCCCTTTACGAAAACGGATCGGTTCGATATTGAACATATCGAGCAGTTCTTCGATGCGTTCATACTGCTCTTTTTTGCCTTTGATCCCGGCTTGTGCCGCGACCATCAGGTTCTCTTCAACCGTCAGATCTTTGAAAATGGAAGCTTCCTGCGGCAGGTAGCCTATCCCTTTGTTTGCCCGTTGATGCAGCGGCATTTTGGAGATATTTTGACCATCCAGAAAAACTTCTCCATCAGTTGCCTCGACAAGACCGCAGATCATGTAAAATGTCGTCGTTTTTCCCGCACCGTTTGGTCCCAACAGACCTACTACTTCACCGGATCTCACCTCAAGCGACATCCCCCTGACAATCTCTGTCCCTTTGATAGTCTTCACAAGATTTTTAGCTACGAGTTCATGCATTTGGCACCTCTGACGATACGTTATAACAGCGTTTTTCCTGCTCACATTTTTCGATCCCGATCACCATCATCGGGATCGCAGCACTTTTAAGCAGTGAAACAAGTGTCTGATCACCCCATTCCACAAAATGATATCCAGGACGTTCCAGCTCTTCAAGCATCCCCAACGCCAAAAAATGATCGATTCCATGATTATAGATATCGTAATGAAAAAGCTGTTCGCCGTAACACTGCTGTAGTGAAAATGTCGGTGATGTCACGGCCTCCTCGATACCGAAACTTTTAACCATTGCCTGAGTCAATGTTGTTTTTCCGCTTGAGAGATCACCCTGCAGTACGATAACACCTCCCTGCGGAAGGGCTTCAAGGATCAGATCATAAATTGATGAAAGTTCTTCAGCTCCAAGGATCAATGTTTTCACAGTATTGAAGAGACCCTGATAATCTGTCGCAATTTTTCTGCCGCTTTTTTACTCTCAATCGCCTCGCGTGACATTTGCAGGCCATCTTGAAGATCACGGGCCGAACCCTCTGCCTCAAGTGCGGCAGCGGCATTGATCAAAACAATATCACGCTGCGCATCCTCAGCAGAACCATTGAGAACATTCTTGAGAATGGCTGCATTCTCCACTGCATCACCGCCGAGGATCGCTTCAAACGGCGCACGTTTGATCCCCACAGACTCCGGATCGATCTCATATTCCCGAATCTTCCCTTCTTTCAGACTTGCCGCATAGGTAATCCCGCTGATACTGATCTCATCCATCCCCTCAGCTGCACTGACGACGATAGCAGATTTGGCGTCGTTGAGCTTCAGTGCCTCTGCCAGTTTGGGAACAAAGGCTTTATCAAACACACCCATCAGAAACTTTTCGGCACCGGCAGGATTGGTCAAAGGACCCAGGACATTAAACACGGTCTTCTCACTGATACTTTTACGAATTGGCATAATAAACTTCATTGCCGGATGATGATTTTGGGCAAACATAAAAGCGAAGCCCGTCTCTTCAAGCATTTTGGCGGTCTGATCCAGCGAAAGATCCAGACGGATGCCAAGTGCTTCAAGCACATCGGCACTTCCTGATTTGGAAGTGATGGAACGATTTCCGTGTTTGGCCACATAGACACCGCATGAAGC
>DAOWOG010000179.1 GCA_030642185.1 Helicobacteraceae bacterium
AAGGGAGTGTAATAAATTCTGTGTCAACACCTAATTTCATCTGAGATTGTATCATAACCCTAAAGTATCTTTTACTCCGGCCTGTAGTTCTTCTTTTTCATAGCCGCTTTTTTACGTTCCTGCTCCGCGGCATCATTGAGTTCTTCTTCTCCGTCAAACTGTACCTGGTTCAGAAACTTCTCTTTGTCATCAAACTGTCCGGTTTTAATGGCCCACATAATGCCAAACAGCGCCAGCGCACCCAAAAAAACCGAAACACCCAGCATTAAAATAATGATCCAACTATCCATGTGTAAATCCTTTATTTCTTCCAGCTTAACTGGATCCGCATCGAGTTGCCCACAACAAGCAGCGAACTGACTGACATGGAAATGGCAGCAATCAGCGGAATGATGTAGCCTGCCATGGCAAGCGGTATGGTAATGGCATTATACACCAGCGACAGTGCCAGGTTCTGCTTGATCAGACGATAAGTCGTACGACTGATCAGAAATGCCTCTTCCAGTGCGGTGAGAGAATCGTTCATCAGTACCACATCGCTGACGTCGATAGCGATATCACTTCCGTTGCCCATGGCAATACCGATCTCTGCCTGTGCAAGTGCCAGAATATCATTGACTCCGTCACCTGCCATGACAATTTTATGACCCTCTTGCTGCATCTGCGAAATCAGTCTGGCTTTATCCTGCGGCGTCTGTTCGGCATGATAATGCTCAATGCCGACCTCCTCGGCAATGCGTTTTGCCGCGCCTTCATGGTCCCCGGTCAGCATCACGATATCGATACCGGAGTGCATGAGTGAGCGAATAACCTCTCGTGCATCTGCTTTGGGACGGTCCGAAAGCTCAAAACGGGCAATAAGACGTTCATCGACAGCAAAGAAAAAGAGTGTGTGCTCACTCTCATTCTCTACCTGCATACCCTGATCTGACATCAGCGCTGCATTGCCGCCGCTTAGCATCTCTGCCTCACAGCGTGCCACCATCCCTTTAGCGGCGATCTGCTGCGTTTCATCAAGCATCGGCAGGGCCGGCATCTCCCCTTCTTCTATCAAATGCTCTGATATACCCCTGGCAACAGGATGTTTCGAAGCATTAAGAAGGGCAAGCAGTTTCAGACGATGTGCATCACGTTCTTCTGCATCATGAAACCACTCTGAACGAACAACCTGCGGTCGTCCTTCAGTGATCGTACCGGTCTTGTCCAATACGACGGTATCAACCTTTGCAAGCGTCTCCAGCTGCGCGGCTTCTTTAAAAAGAATCCCCCGTTTGGCGCCCAGCCCGAGACCGACCAGCGTCGCCACCGGTGTTGCCAGTGCCAACGCACACGGACAGGCGATAATAATGACGGAGATACCCACCATAAAGGCAGTTTCAAAACTATGCGGCCAAAACCACCAGACCAGAAATGTGAGCAGTGAAAGAAGCAGTATTACCGTAGAAAAATACTCCGAAAGCCGGTTGGCCACTTGTTCGATCTTCGGCTTTTTTGCCATCGAACGCTCCAGCATCGTCAGGATGTTCGAAAGTGTTGAGTGCTCAAAATCTTTCGTCGTCTCATAGTGGACAACTGCATCGATACTGGTCGTACCGCTGACGACATGATCACCCGGACGTTTAAAGATCGGTTCACTCTCACCCGTCAGACTGGATTCGTCAAAACTGCCTTCACCCTGCAGGATTATGCCGTCCAGTCCTGCCTTTTCTCCCGCTTTCAGCATCACGGTCTCGCCCACTTCAACTTCATTGACATTGACATTGACCTGTCCGCCGTCTCTGAGTACCGTGACTTCGCTGGGCACATGCTTTGAGAGCAGATCCAGCGTATCGGCGGCACTTTTTTTGCTGAGCACTTCCAGGAACTTGCCGATCAGCACAAAGGTGATGATCATCGTCACCGAATCAAAATAGGCTTCACCCTTCTCAAAAATCGTGATGTAGATAGAGTAAAGATACGTCAGCAGCGCACCGGTGGCCACCAATATATCCATATTGACCGTTTTGGTTTTTAAGCCGTAATAGGCACCGCGGAAAAAGACCCAACCGCTGTAAAAGAGCACCGGTGTCGATAAGACCCACTCCGCCACATTCAGGATCGTTTTGATATTTTGCGCCATCCCGGTAAAAAAGCCCGCATACTGTGCGACGGCGATGGTCATGATGTTCATCATGGCAAAGACGGCGACAGCAATTCGCAGATAGTAGTCTTTGCGCTCTTTTTCTGTCTGTGCTTCCTGAATCTCGGGATCATACGGGAAAGCATCGTATCCGATAGCACGGATCATATCGATAATCTGTGAGGGTTTGACGACCTCATCATCCCAGACAATACGCGCTTTGTTGTTGGTGTAGTTGATATGGGCATCAACGATGCCATCCATTTTATGCAGTGCTTTTTCATTGAGCCAGACACAGGCTGAACAGTGAATACCCTCGATGATCAAGGACACTTCCTGAAAACCGTCACTGTTCGTCGTAATAAAACGCTCATAAAAAGCCGGCGAATTGAAATTGGCACTATCTTCAAACTGCTCAGTCGGAGGTGCCAATTGCTTATCACCGACTTTATCGTAAAAGGAGTCCAGCCCTTCATCTTTCAGCAGATGAAAAACCCCCTGACATCCTTTACAGCAAAAATGGTATTCTCCATCCTGGATCATCACCGATTCATCAAACTCCAGATGACAGTGATCACACGCAATTCTAGACAATTTCAAATTCTCCTTTTGCCTTGTTTTTTCGGATGCGTGTATGCGGTGCAATCATACCGTTCATACAGATATAGATGCCGTTTTTCGGTCGGGACGCAGCAAAGCCGAGTGCCATCCCGAGGTTGACCGACGCTTCAGCCGGCTCAATCGAAAACGGCACCATAGCCCCGACCAGTACAACGACACGGTCATCCAGTGTTTCATCCAGGACCTTGGCACTTAGATCCATTGTGTCCGTCCCGTGAATCACCACAAAAATCTCTTCGGTATCGGCAAGCAGAACCTGGGCTAAAATATTTCGGTCCTGATCACTCATATCAAGTGAATCTTTATAAAGCACTCCGGCGATATCAACATCATAGGCGAAGCGGGCAACGATCGCCTCGACGGCCTTATTGTCAAAAGGGACTTCCAGCTTCCCCTTCCTTTCGCTATAACGTTTGTTAAATGTACCGCCGGTATTCATGATTTTCATATAAGCTCTTTTAACGACGTGATAATATGTGTTGCCTTTGTCAGCTCTGTTGTACCTTCGGGTGCATAGAAATAAGTAAGCTGCAATCCGGCATGAAGACCAGCCTCGATATCACGTTCTTTATCACCGATAAGCAGGGATTCCATCAGGTCGATCTGATAGGTTTTTGCCGCTTGAAGCAGCATCCCGGGGTTGGGCTTTCTGCACTCACACGGTCCCGAGATATCGGGATGATGCGGGCAGTGGTAAACATGAGTGATCACAACATCCTCTTTTTTGAATGCTTTGATCATCCATACCGTCAGTTTTTCAAAATCTTCTTCACTGTAATAACCCCGGTCAATTCCAGATTGATTGGTAACGACAATAATCAAAAATCCCTGCTGCTGATAATGGCGGCAAAGCTCAAATATACCATCGATAAACTCAAAGTCTTCGATTTTATGCAGATAGTTTTTTTCGACATTGATCACACCGTCACGGTCTAAAAAAAGTGCTTTATTCACCTATACCGTCACCAAACAGCTCTTTTTCAATGATATCGCAAAGGATATGACCGATCAGTATATGTGACTCCTGAATACGCGGCGTGGCATTAGAGGGAACGATAATGGACAAGTCTGCCATCTGAGCCATTTTGCCGCCGTCACGTCCGACCAGGGCCACCGTAGTGATTCCCTTCTCTTTGGCACTTTCAAATGCATTGAGTATATTTTGCGAATTACCCGAAGTGGAAATACCGATAAAAAGATCGCCTTCACTTCCCATACCTTCAAGCTGACGGGAAAAAACTTTGTCATACCCGTAATCATTACCGATTGCCGTCAGATTGGAGGTATCTGTCGTCAATGCAAGCGAAGGGATGGAAGGACGATCAAAACCGTAGCGGCCGACCAGTTCTGCCGCAATGTGCTGAGCATCCGCCGCTGAACCGCCGTTTCCGGCCAGAATCGTTTTTTTGCCGTTGCGGTAAAGTGTAACACACATCTCGGCAACTTCACGGATGCGTGAGATCAGAACTTCATCTTCAAGAACTTTCTGCTTGGTCTCAATAGAAGCTGCTATCTCTTTTTTTATATAACCGTTCATCTTCTTCTCCTAGTTGTTAGAACTATTGCTCTTAGTCTCCCAATCTAACGCTGTTTGACAAATCAGCTTCAAATCATCGTAT
>DAOWOG010000297.1 GCA_030642185.1 Helicobacteraceae bacterium
GATTGCATCGCCTGTGCAGTCTGTTCGAGCCGCTGTTCGATGCCGGTGCTAAACTGGTTACGTCCGAGAAAATGTTCGTATACCCATACTTTCCGGTCGAGTTCCTGAAGCTGCGGCACCTCGCCTAAGCCGTATTTCTCCTGAAGAGCTTGCTGCATTGCACTATAACCCGACCAGCCATCCATAAACGCATCAAAATCATTGGATACTTTGGTAATATCCGCATTCAATTCTATAGCCAATGCACGAAATTTTTCATCAATGTTATAAGCAATGTGACTGTCATAAACAGCACCGTATCCACGTAGATCCGGCAATGTCTTTGACTCTGCATACTCAGTATAGCCTTCAATGTCCGTTGGATCAACATCTGTAATAGCCGGATTAAAAGAGAGCTGGACATCGGCAGCGAGTTCACGGTCACCTTCGCTGTCAGTGTACCTTCCCGCCTCGCTCAGCAGGTTGCCTTCTATTTCAATGTTTGTACCGACAACATCAAGCCCGATGGAGTTCACACCTGCTTCGCTGAGACTTTTGAGTTCATCTGCCTGGCTATAGCCATCCTGATTGGCATCCTGCCAAATCTTAAGGCGTCCGTAGAGCTCATCGCGGCGGTCTATGACGCCATCGTAATTAGTGTCGGCGATCTGGCGCAGTTCATCAAATCCACTGGTTGTCAGGTTCCCGAACACTTCATCAATGCCGTCGATCTTTCCATTCTCATTTTTATCATACGCCACCAAACCGTCACTGGCTTGAATCCAGCCTACATTCTCCTTTATGCCATCACCCGTAATGTCGAAAAAAGCATTCGAATCATCGAGCGATGTCATTTCGATGAAACCATTCTGGTTCATATCGAGCACCAGAGGATCACGTTTTGGAGTAAATGGAGGATTTGGCGGCGGATTGCCTTTTTTACGCGAGTCATCATCCAAAACCATACCGTAACTATCTACACCATTAATACTCTTAAGATCCGAACCGCCGTAACTTGCACTCACGTACTCAATCAAAAACGGCTCATCGCCTTCTGCAATAGTATCATCGTCAATACTAATCGTAAATGTCTGACCGCCCCATGTACCCTTCGGAATAGTGACGGAGTAGTTCTGTGAAGAGACAGACGGGTTTATCACTACCGACGTTGCATGTGACGTCACCTTGACTGTCAGCGTAATATCTTTAGCGAGCGCTTCGGAGATAAAGGTCTGTACATCGACAGAACCGTCATCCTCACTCACAAATACTTGCGTGTCAAATGTGACAATCACATCTTTTGGCGTATCGTTATCGACGACCAGACCTGTGCCTTTACTGCTCGTATAATCCAGAGAATTCAGATCGTTGGTGATACCGACAGGAGGAGGCGGATAGTTATAGCTTTGTACCGCCAATGTATAATCTTCTACCAATTCCGGATCATTATCATCAAAACCTTCTATCGTAAGCGTAGCGGACGTTTCACCTTTTCTAATGATGACATCAAGACCATTTGGAAAGATAATATCTGCAGCATTAGCACTCCCTGTATAGTCTGCCTTCATAGTTAGAGTCAGATCCCGATCCAGAACATCAGTGATCCCGATCGTAAACACTGCCGCCCCACCTTCGATGACTGTCGTATCTCCGACAAAAACGATAATATCTTTTGGTGACTGCGGTGCAACATCGATGATCTCTCCAGTCCCACCTGTATTAATTAAGAACGACTCCATATCTGTTCCGGCATACGAGCCCGAAACTCCCGTAACAGCCAGTTCATAAGTCTCTGACGGTTCAGGGTGGTCAGTGTCAGGTTCATGGTAAAGTTTATAGACAGCAGACATCTCACCGGCTTTAATGGTCACCGTAGCAGGAGGCTGTCCTACGTCACTGCTGTCAGCTTTAGCGGAACCGGTACTAAATACCGTCATAACATCCAGTACCAGATCATCATCCAGTGTTTCATTGATACTGACGGTAAACCATGCGTTATGCCCTTCCGGAGCTATGGCGTCACTGACATCGACCGTAATGTCTTTTTTTGTCGGAGAGACATCATCGATAAAGCCGGTGGCTTCATCATTCTCATAGACAACAGGATCAACATCACCGTAATCATGTCCGGTGATCAATACCTCAAACTCTTCCTGACCTTCATTAGCCTCCGTATCTGTCTTTGTCTCCACTCTAAACATTCCATGGGCGGCAGTTTCAGTGTAGTCACCGGCAGCGATCTCCACAAATCCGGAATTTGCCACATAATCAACATCTGCTTTTGCAGTTCCTTGAAATGTATCCAGATAGATACGCAGCGGTTCTCGTACAATACCGGTAACAATTACATCGAATTCCGAGTATTCTCCTTCATCGACCGCTACGGCATCAGAGACACTGATCCTTATGACGTTATCTATGATCGTGCCGACACCATCGGTTCCGAGATCATAATCGACAAACTCTTTCCCCGCTTCATCATAGGTTACATTGGTCACGACTAGATCGAAAGTCTCATCACCTTCAATGAGACCGTCCGGCAGTGTCTCAGTAGAAACAAATCCATAAGTTTGTCCTGCCAGGATTTTCAGTACGGTATCAATGGCATTATAATCTTTATCAGGATCACTTGACGTCGCCTCATTACCTACGGAAGAAAGATGAATATAGATATCTTTTGTCAGAACCTGTCCAATGGAGACTTCAAAGGCCAGTACCTCACCTTCGTATGTTTTGTCATTGTGGATATTGACGATGATCTCCTTTTGGTTACCATCAAAGGTGATCCCCAGCCCTCCATCCGACCAATTCTCAATCGTTACAACTTCGCTGTTGTGTTTGGAGGTGACACTAAGGTTGCCATTTTCTTCTTCGTATGTAAAATTATTGTCTTCGTAGATGCTTGTAGAATTCACCTGAAGGCTCTTTTCCCCAGTGAGATCAATGTCTCTAAACAGCACCATTCCCGAACCGTCGCTGTCATTGATAATATCTTTGTCAGAAACTAAATAAGTATCGAAACCGCTATCACCCGCAAGATAATCACTTTCAGTGTCATATAGACTTGTTGTATCACCACCGGTA
>DAOWOG010000105.1 GCA_030642185.1 Helicobacteraceae bacterium
ATTAAATTAAATCAGGATTCGTAATGACATTTTGGGCCATATTTTTAAAACTATTACCATTCACATATATAGAGAAAGAAACTCAAGAAGTTCATTTTGATTTCACTCCACCCTTTAATATGAATGATGGGATATAAGAAGTTGGGAGAAAAACCAAATACCTACATGATCAATAATGTAAACCATTTAAAAAAAAGGATAAAACAATGAATAATATTAAAGTTGGTGTAATAACCGCTTCAGACAGAGCAAGTGCAGGAATTTATGAGGATATCTCAGGGATGGCGATCCAGGATACTATGAAAGATTATTTAACTTCAGAGTTTGAGATCGTTTACCGATGTATTCCCGATGTCCAGCAGACGATTGAAGAGACCCTGATCGAGCTGTGTGATAAGGAGCAGTGTGCTCTAGTCGTCACAACAGGCGGAACGGGTCCTGCGGTCCGTGATGTTACCCCCGAGGCCACAGAAGCAGTATGTGAAAAGATGATGCCGGGATTTGGAGAGTTGATGCGTCAGGTCAGTCTGCAATATGTTCCGACAGCGATTCTTTCACGACAGACTGCCGGCATACGCGGACAATCACTCATCATCAATCTGCCGGGAAAACCAAAATCCATCCGGGAATGTCTCGACGCTGTTTTTCCGGCAGTACCGTACTGTATAGACTTGATCGAAGGCCCCTATATTGAAACTGACGAGACTGTAATCAAGGCATTCCGACCCAAAGCCAAGTAATTGTAAGCAGGGCATCGCTTTTTATTAACTGTCTATTAACTGCATCATTTTCATTTCACGATAAGATAGCATTAACGTGAGATGACAGAGGATGTATATGATAGAGATATTGGGCGCAGGGGGAAGTTATTCTGAAAGTGGAAGAAGTTCCTCTTTTCTAATTGATGACAAGGTACTGATCGATGCCGGAAATGTTATACAGGGGATGGGCAAAAAGTGCTGTGATCTTGAACATATCTTTATAACACATACCCATTTTGATCATATCGTGGATCTGCCCTTTGTGATCGAAAGCTTTTTTGAATGCAGAAATAAAACGCTTAAGATCTATGCACTGCCGGAAAATATTGCTAAGCTTCAGGTTCACCTGTTCAACTGGAGTGTCTGGCCTGATTTTCAGGAGATTAATCTGGAAAACAGTAAAAATGCTGCTATGGAACTGATACCGCTTCAACATGGTGAAAGTGTGGCTATTGATGACATAAAGATAACGGCTATCGAAGCCAATCACACTGTACCTACCTGTGGATATAAAATACAAAAAGCGGATCAGGCCTTTCTTATCAGCGGAGATACCTGTAGCAATGATGCGCTGATTGATATGATCAACAGTGATGCAGAGATCAATTCCCTGTTGATCGATGTCTCTTTCTCATCAGAAAAAGAATTGCTCGCCAAACAGAGTAAACACCTTACTCCGACACTTCTTTCCAGAATGCTCAATCGTCTCAAACGAAACGATGTGCCAATCTACACCTATCACCATAAACCGCTCTATGTTCAAAAAATCGATGAAGAACTAGCCGAATTAAATATCTTTCAAAATGGCGGAAAACGCTTGGAAGACGGGGATGTTCTGGATCTGTTTACACAGATAGATAAACGTCAAAATATCAAAAACATGACCGCAACTGATAATGAAGCTGATCATCTTAGAAATCTCTTCAAAATTGCACAGACGCTGCAGTCGGATATCGGACTTGACCCTCTGCTGGAGATGATAGTCACACAGGCTAAACATTTTACACGAGCCGACGGAGCAACACTTTATCTTCTTAGTGATGACAAGAGCGAATTGATTTTCAAAGTTGCGCACAATGATACACTCAATGTTCATATCGACAGTTTGCATGAAAATATCGCTTGGCCGGCTCTTCCCCTGTATCATGCTGACAAACAGCCGAATATTCAAATGGTGGCAGTCATGGCAGCGCTCAATAAAGAGATTGTCAATATACCTGACGTCTATCTGGATAATGAATTTGATTTTACAGGTACAAAAAGTTTTGATAAAAAGACAGGCTATCGATCAAAATCAATGATCGTAGTGCCTATGCTTGATCATCAGCATGAGCTTATAGGTATTCTTCAACTGATTAACAAAAAAAATGAACATAATGAAACTGTCGGTTTTAATGCTTTGGATCAGGAAAGCACTGCAGCACTGGCGGCCCAGGCATCTGTGGCAATTGTCAATGCCCGCCTTATCGAACATCTTGAATACTCTTTTGAAATGTTCATCAGAACGATTGCCGATGCTATCAATAAAAAATCGCATACGACCGGTGAGCATGTTCGAAGGGTTGCTAAAATCTCCGATATGATCGCCCAGGCTATTGATGAAAGTGATGAGGGTGTATTTAAGGATGTCAACTACAGTGAGAATGATTTAAAACAGATCAATCTTGCTGCTTTGCTGCATGATGTCGGCAAGATATCGATACCCGATTCTGTGATGGAGAAATCAAAAAAACTTGAGGGATTTATTGACAGGATAGAGCTGATCGATGAGCGCATTGAAATCCTTAAACGTGATGTTGAAATAGCATCTCTGAAAGCAGAACTGAAAGCACTTAAAAATCAAAAACCATTTAATGCCGATAATCTCATACAAATGGAACAAGAGTTGAAAAATTTGGAAGGTATACGTAAATTTTTGCATGAGATTAATATCGGTGGTGAATTTCTTGCGGATGAAAAGATAAGCTATCTCAATGAGATTGCCAAAATGGAGTATCTGCTCAATGATAAAAGTGTGACGTTTTTACGAGGCGATGAACTGGAAAATCTCTCTGTTCGCAAAGGAACGATCAATGAGCATGAGCGTGAAATAATTAAGAATCATGCTTATATTACACTGGATTTGCTAAGTTCTATCTCATTTCCGAAGAAATATGCACGAGTGATTGATATTGCATCCAATCATCATGAGAAACTTGATGGCAGCGGGTATCCGAGAAGACTTCATGGCGATGAACTGACACTGGAAGACAGGATATTGATGATAGCAGATATTTTTGAAGCACTTTCCGCATCAAATCGCAGCTATAAAACGGGTAAATCGATGTCAGAGATTGCAGAGATACTTGAAAAACTTGTTGAAATTGGCCACCTGGACAGAGATGTTATTTCACTCTTTTTTGAGAAGGGTATTTATAAAGAGTACGCACGTATGGAACTTGGACCGGACCAGCAGGAAGATGTTGAATTGAGCTTAAACTAGTGCTAGCAGAAATTTCCCATCTTCACTCTTGGGAAGTTCTTTGATCATTCCTTCACTTATCATATAGCCCAGGCCTATAGAAACATATCGCTTGAGCGTAGGGGCGTCACTCTCTATTTTTCGTTCATTATCCGGATAATGATCTATAATTGCCTGCATATCCATCGGTTCATCATGGGCTTTCATTATATCTTCGATCTCTTTTGCAAGCTCTTTTTGAAGTGTGATAATTTTCTTTTGCATCTCTTTTGCGTGTTTGCGTTCTTGTGAATGTTTCCCCATAATCGTCCAATACTATTTACTTTTTTATATTATACAACAAGAAAAATAAACAATGATTGAGTTATAATACATCACTTTTTTTAGATACACTTTTTGGATAAAAATAATTAAACTATGAATACAAAACCAAACCATAAAATCAACAAAACTCCTGCACGTCTTGATTTCATTCAAAGTGCAACAGGTCTGCTCCTGGCACTGTTTATCTGGGCACATATGCTCTTTGAGTCGAGTATTCTTTTTGGCAAAGAAGCGATGTATATGATGACGATATTTTTTGAAGGATATTATTTTTTTGGTGAAAAATATCCGATACTCATCACCTTTTTGGGCGGGTTCATTTCTACCGTTTTTATTATCCATGCCCTGGTCGCTATGCGAAAATTTCCGGCAAGCTATCGACAGTACAGGATATTTAAAACACATATGAAGTCGATGAAACATACAGATACTTCAACATGGTTCATTCAGATCGTAACCGGTTTTGTAATGTTCTTTCTGGGATCAGTACATCTTTATATTGTGATGAGTCAGCCGGGGGATGTCGGACCTTATGCTTCATCAGACCGGATGGTAACCGAGTGGATGTGGCCGTTATACCTGTTTTTGCTGATTGCAGTTGTTTTGCATGCGGGAATTGGAATGTATCGATTATGCCTAAAATGGGGCTGGTTTGAAGGAAAAAATGCAAAAAAAAGCCGAATACTTTTAAAGAAACTCCAGTACGGGATCATTGCTTTCTTTATGACACTTGGCCTGTTAAGTATTGCTACCTACATGAAGATAGGTTTTGAGCATCAAGCTCATGCAGGTGAACGTTATCACTCTGTCAAAGCAGAGCAGGGAGCAAAATGAAAATCATTTATACAGATGTACTGATTATCGGTGGCGGTCTTGCCGGTCTGCGTACGGCGACCGGAGTTAAAGAGCGCGGGCATGATGTCGTCGTCTTGACTCTGGTTCCTCCCAAACGTTCGCACTCTGCTGCTGCACAGGGCGGTATGCAGGCCAGCCTGGGTAATTCCAAAATGGGCGAGGGTGATAATGAAGATGTCCACTTTGAAGATACGGTTAAGGGAAGTGACTGGGGTGCGGATCAAAGAATAGTGCGCATGTTTGTTGACACAGCACCCAAAGCCATCCGTGAACTAACAGCCTGGGGCGTACCGTGGAACCGCGTAAAACAGGGTGAACGAACAGCGATCATCAATGCTCAAAAAGTAACGATCAGCGAAAAGAGCGAAGCGCATGGTCTGATAACTGCGCGCGATTTCGGAGGAACGAAGAAGTGGCGAACCTGCTATACCTCGGACGGCACCGGACACAGTATGCTTTTTGCGGTGGATAATAAAGCACATGAGAAAAATATAGAGGTGCATGAACGCCTGGAAGCGATTTCCCTCATCCATGAAAACAACCGCTGTTACGGTGCGGTTGCACGAAATCTGATGACAGGTGAGCTGGTGGCCTATATTGCAAAAGCAACAACGATAGCAACCGGGGGATATGGACGTATCTACAGCGTATCGACCAATGCTGTTATCTGTCAGGGAATGGGGCAGGCTATTGCACTGGAGACCGGTGTTGCTACGCTGGGCAATATGGAAGCGATTCAGTTCCATCCAACTGCAATTGTTCCGGTGGGTATTTTAACCACAGAAGGGTGTCGCGGCGACGGAGGAATACTGCGTGATGTCGACGGCTACCGTTTTATGCCCGATTATGAGCCGGAGAAAAAAGAGCTGGCTTCGCGTGATGTTGTCTCCCGGCGTATGACAGAACATATCCGTAAAGGAAAAGGGGTGCCTTCGCGTTACGGTGATCATCTCTGGCTGGATATTACTATACTCGGACGCGCGCATATAGAAAAAAACCTCCGTGAGGTTAAAGAGATCTGTGAAAATTTTCTAGGCATTGATCCGGCAGAGGAGTGGATTCCCGTACGTCCGACACAGCACTACTCTATGGGTGGTATCCGAACAAAATATACCGGTGAATCGCAAACGCTAAGCGGACTCTATTCCTGTGGTGAAGCTGCCTGCTGGGATATGCACGGCTTTAACCGTTTAGGCGGAAACTCGGTCAGTGAAACAGTGGTTGCCGGAATGCTTGTTGCCGAATATATCTCTGACTTTTGTGACAGTG
>DAOWOG010000039.1 GCA_030642185.1 Helicobacteraceae bacterium
GATTATATCTAATAGATTTTTAAACAAACTAATATATAATTGAGAAAATCAGAGAATTATCTCATCACAGTTATCTTTATTATCAGAAAAATAAATAGTTGGGATCTCTAATCGAATTTTGAAGGGCACAATAAAAATGGCATTTTGGGACAACTTTAAAAAGTCAACTGTCGACTCTGTCAAAGACCAGGTCAATACAGTTAAGGACACGACAAATTCTGCAGTCTTTAAAGCAGCAATCAACCCATTTATTCGTAAGTACGGTCAGATACTTGCTTTTAAAATAGACTCCAAAGATAAAGCATTTTTAATGGAAATCATGCTTAAAGGTGAATTCGAACCTATCCGTGTCGAAATTGACAAATATGAATTTATTCAAAAAGATGAGAAGAGTTATGTCAAATTTCACAGTCTGCATGCCAGCCGCTACTGGATGGATACACTAATGGAATTAATGCTTTTGGAGAAAGAGTTTGAACTTCCGAAAGAGCTGAACAAGCCGATTCAAACCTTTATGTAACGTAGAGTTACGGGCACTTCTAAAAACCCTAGATACCCTCAGAGGGTAAAAGAGGGGTAAGATGGTGCAAAATCTTTTTTGAGTCATAGCCAAGGCTACGACAATGAAAAGTTTTGTGCTAGATTGCCTCTCTTTTGCCCTCCCTACGGGCGATACAGAGAAATTCACAATCAAGGCGGTACTTTTCACCTTAGCGATGGCTATGCTTTCAAAGTACCGCCTTGATTGTGAATTTCTCTGTATCGCTGAGGGTGTCTAGGGTTTTTAGAAGTGCCCTTGAGTTATTGTAATTTGTTATCAAATGCAGTATAATGAATGCAGAAAATAAAATTTAAATATAAATAACAAGGATTGATAGATGTCAGAAGAGAAAAAAGTACCAAACGCCAAGCTTGATTTTGAAAAAAACGAGATTCAGCTCCTCGATGAAAAAGGACAGCCTTTGAGTGATGAACCGTCCAAAGAACTCTCAACCGAAGTAGCTGATGAGGATCTTGGAAGAATTGCAAAAATCAAAAAATCTGTAGGAAATACAGCTAAAAATGTCATTAAGTATTCTCCGCTTGGAATGACGTACACTGTCGGTAAGGGAATGATGGAGATGATGGACAATTCTATCAATACCAATGATCTCAATAAAGTTGAGAACATCAGTTTTGAACAGATAGTCAACCTTATCAAAGAAGGCAAAGATGACTTTGAAGAGTTAAATATGACCTTCACGGCAGCACAGTCCAACGGTATTAACATAGGCCAACTCAAAAAAGAGGTTAATGATCAGGATGTTACGATCGGTCTGGGTAAAAAAGGCGGGATTGGCCTTGCAATCAATGTCAAATACAAATAGGGGAGCATTATATGATAAATTTTCGACTTGATTCGGAAAATAAACTTATACAGATGGAAATGATGCTTAAAGGCGAAGAAGAGCCTATCAAATTTCAAGTCGGAAAATATGAAATTATTGAAGAAGACGGCAAACTCTTTGTAGAGGTATCCGAGATTGTCACAAATCGTGAATGGATGAACGTAGCCATCGGCAATTTTCTGCCAAACAAAAAAATTGAAATTCCAGCAAAGTATAAAAAAACACTCGATATATTTATGTAAAAGTACCCTCGGCGGTACTTTTACACTTTCTTATTTATCATATCATTATCACTTATAAAAAATTCTATGAATACTACCAGCTTATTAATATTATTTTAATACTTTATAGCTTATACTTTTGCAAGCTTAAAAAGCTAAATACAATTATTTTATATTAAGGATACACTATGGCAGATACAAAAAACGAAATGGTAGAAATCGCAGAAGCACAAATGGACGCAACAACTGATACGGTTGTAAGTGCACTTAACACACTTTCTGATCAGATCAATAAATCACGTGAAAACGGTTCTGAGCGTGCTAAAGCAATCGTAGCTGGTTTCGGCGGCGAAAACAAATTGGCTGAGTTGATTGAAGATCTTGCAGGTTACATGGGTGAAGCTGCAGGTGCAGGTATGACTATGGGTGCAACACCAATGGTAATCATGGCCGGTACTGCAAAAGGTATCTACAAAAAAATCACTGAATAGTTCAACACTTATTCTAACCCTTCTATAACGGAGCAGTTTTTTAACTGTTCCTTTTTTTTTGCTCTTTTTTTCACCTTTTTCTTAATAACGTAAAAACTATCTATTCTTTCATCTACAACTAATATTATAAATGTTATAAATGTGTGATATAATTGTTATAATATAGATAAATACTAAAGGTTTCAGATGAAAAGTCTTTTGTCTCTACTCTTCACTATAACGCTTGTTAGTGCTTCGGATGTACTTTATACAGATACGTTGACACTTGAAGATGCCATCGAAATCGTACAAAGACAGAATCTTGAAATCAGAGCTGCCTCTTTAGATGAAAAAAGTGCACATATCTTTGTCGATCAGGCGAGCGGCAACAATTGGGGAACATTGGACTTTGAGCAAAACTTTGCACGTTCCAATGATGCCGGTAATGTTTTTGGTTTTAAACTTACTTCACGAGATGCGACATTTGGTGATTTTGGTTTTTCAGAATTTGACGCTACTAATCCAGATATTTTAAGTGTTCAACCGAAAGATTTAAATTATCCGGATGACCGCAATTTTGTTCAAAGCAAGCTTGTCTACCAACTGCCCCTTTATACCGGCGGACAGATAAGCAGCTACATCGATATAGCAAGCTCGATGGAGAAAATGAAGACACTTGAAAAAAGACAGGTTATCAGTGAAAAAATTTATGAAATACGAAAAAGTTTCTATGATATGGCACTGCTTGAGAACGCCGTTGAAAACCTTCAAACCATATTGAAAAACATCTCCATTCTCGAAGACACAACACATAATATGATTAATGAGGGCTATGCAAAGAAGAGTGATCTTCTGGAAGTAGAGGCAAAAAAGTCCAATGTCTCACGTACTATCCATCAAATGCAATCCAATGAGCAGCTCCTTTATCACTACCTCAGTTTTCTGCTTAATCTCGAAGTCACTGCTATCGATACACCAAAATCCGATGTAGCAATGTCCTCCTACTCTGATGAGGAGATTTTACAATATAACATTGATCTTCAACGGGCTTCGACCGGTCTGGAGATCAAAAAAGAGATGGTTGATGTTTCTCAGGCAAATTACTTTCCTATGATCGGTGTCAAGGCTGAAGTCCAGACTGCTTCCGACTCATTTAGTGACTACTCATTTGACAAAGGCTCCTATACTGTCGGTGCACAACTCACATGGAATCTCTTTAGCGGCGGCATAGATGCCAATAAAATTGAAAAAGCGCAGGTTGAACATCTGAAAACAAAAACGGAAGTAGAACTTGCCAGAAAAGGGATCAAACTCAAAATTGATCAGATCCGTACTGAAATAGACACGCTCGACTATGAGATAAAAAGTCTGCGTAAAGAGCTTGAGCTGGCAAATGAGATCTATTCCAATTATGAAGGCCGCTACAAAGAACAACTTGGATCAATGAGTGATGTTATCATCAAGCAGTCACTGCAGATTGAAAAAATACTGCAGCTACTGCAGGTAAAAAATAAACGTAACAAGCGTATATTTGCGCTAGAAAAACTTGCAAACGGAGCTAAACTATGACGAAACTACTCTATTTTATAATCAGCCTCGGCACACTTCTTTCTGCCGGAGGCCTGGATCTCTCGGGAAGCGTAATATCCGACAATGAAAAAATTCTGACCAGCCGCTATATGGGATTTGTTACTCAGGTCAATGCATCGGAAGGCGAGCGTGTGAAAAAAGGAGATCTGCTTTATACTATTGATTCCAAAGAGGTAGATTCAGCTATGTCACGGGTACAGCTTGGAATTTCACAGGCACAACTGGCGCTGCAGATGAATCAAAATCAGCTCAGCAATGTCCTGCTCAATCTCACGAGACATAAACGTCTGCTGGAAAAAAACATGGTCTCCAAATTTGAAGTTGAAAACCTCGAACTTGCCGCTCAAAATATGGAAGATATGGTTTCCATCAGCAAAAAGCAGGTTGAGCAGGCCAATGAACAGCTCAAAGAGGTTCAAAACCAATATAAATATCTACGTATCGCTGCACCCAATGACGGAATCATCATTGCTAAAAACATCAAGGTGGGAGAGATGGCAATACCGGGGATGCCGGCAATTGTTCTCTCAGATCTCAATGATCTTAAGATCAGTGCGGAAATTGCCGAAAGTAACCTAAAAGATGTTCCCTATGGTAAAAAAGTACAGGTAGCAATTCCATCTGTTGGCTTTAGCGGAGAAGGCAAAGTCACCGCAATTATCCCGAGCTCAAACCCGATGACGCATACATTCAGGATTAAAATCACCTTTAATAGTGGTAAAAAACTGATCTTTCCAGGTATGTATGCGACTGTTCATATTGATTAAGGCTTTGTGATGCAAAATCATCAACCTTATGAACCAGTCAATATCGCAGGAAAGCTGGCACGCTACTTTTTAAATAGTCCTCTCACCCTTATTCTTGGCCTGTTTCTTCTTGCAATCGGCTATCTTTCATTAATACTCATGCCTCGTGAGGAAGATCCGCAGATGGTTGTCAGCGGTTCTACTGTTATCGTTGCGATGCCGGGAGCAACCGCCAAAGAGATCGAAGAGATCATTGTTAAACCCCTGGAGCGCAAACTCAAAGAGGTCAAAGGAATTGAACATATCTACGGTAATGCCATGGATAATGTCGGGATCGTCACCGCTGCTTTTTATATTGGAGAAGAGAAAGAAGGTTCCAACCTTAAAATCTACGATAAAATTATGCAGAACATGGATATTCTCCCTAAAACCGCTATGAATCCGCTGATCAAACCTCTGGATATTGACATCGATATTCCTATTATGACCATTGCATTTTACTCACATGATCAGAGTGTCAATCAAACTATGCTTTATGATAAAGTACAGGATATTCAACATCAGATCAATGGTCTGCCCAATGTTGCAGTAACCAGTACCAAAGGCGGACATAAACACCAGTATAATATCCAGGTCGATCTCAACAAACTCTCCGGCTATAACCTCTCTATGGGTCAGATCGTCAAGTCGGTTGAATCACTGGCCTATGATGTGCCTTCCATTAAAACACACACCAAAAATGGTGAAATCATTCTTATGAGCGTCAAAAATGCCATTGACAGTGCCAAAGATATCGGCAACATTATTGTTGCCCAATACGGCGGATCGGCAATTTATCTTAAAGATATCGCCAAAGTCTCTGACAGCTATGACTATCAAAATTTCAAATCGGCAAAGATCTGCATTAGAGAAGATGGTCAATTCATGAATCAATTGAATCAGGTAACACTCACTGTATCCAAGCTAAAAGGAACCAATGCGGTTATCATTTCTGATGAAGTCAAAGATGAACTTGAAAAATATAAAGATCAGTTGAAGAAACAGGGTATCAGTTACATCCTGACCCGAAATTACGGAGAGAGAGCAAATGAAGCTGTAAGTGAACTCGTAATGCACCTGGTCATCTCCATCGTTATTATCAGTATCCTGCTGATCTTTGCTCTTGGATGGCGGGAA
Source organism: Helicobacteraceae bacterium (assembly GCA_030642185.1). Classification (GTDB taxonomy): domain Bacteria; phylum Campylobacterota; class Campylobacteria; order Campylobacterales; family Sulfurimonadaceae; genus 4484-230. Next base: position 5,592 of record DAOWOG010000039.1, read on the forward strand.
TCCCTTATCGTCACCTTTACTGTTCCGGCGATCTTGGCCATTACTCTTTTCGTCGCCTATCTCACCGATCAGACGATCAACCGAATCACCCTCTTCGCTTTTCTGCTGAGTCTGGGACTGCTGGTCGATGCCGCTATCATCGTTATTGAAAACATTCATCGCCATTACCACTCATCCGAGGCAGCCAATGAAAGTGTCGATGAGACCCTGATCAAAGCAACTGATGAAATTGGTGCACCTACCAATATCGCTACACTCGCCATTATCTTCACAATGGTTCCTATGGCTTTTGTCGGACAGATGATGGGCGCCTTTATGAAACCAATTCCGGCCAATGTACCTGTTGCACTGATCGCGTCACTCTTTGTCGCCTATATTTTTACACCCTGGATGGCTAAAATTTTAATGAAAAAACCTGATTTTGAGGGAGAACACTGATGCTACGAAAATTAAACCTCATTATTATGAATATCTTACGAAGCAAAGGGAAAAAACGTCTTGTATTGATCTGGACTTTTCTGCTTTTTGTTGCAACCGTTATGTTGATACCTTTTAAAATAGTAGAGGTCAAAATGCTGCCGGGCAAAAACAATGACTCCTTTTCCATTCATATTGACCTGCCCGAGGGAAGTTCTATACAGCAGACCCAGAGGGTCTGTCAATGTGTATCCCAATATATTCAGGATGAAAAAGAGGTTACTGATGCCGAAGTCTATCTTGGGATGGGTGCTCCGCTGGACATTGCAGGACTCGTCAAGGGTTCACACTTTAAAAACTCGGAGAATGTCGCAGAAGTAGTCGTTAATATTACCAAAAAACATGATAGGGATGAACCTTCCTACCTGATGGTCCAGCGCATGAGACCGATAGTACAACAATCTTGTGAACCGATTGTCTATGGCGCTAAAATCAAATTTGTCGAAGCACCGGCAGGACCGCCGACCCTGGCTGCTATTGTAGCCGAAGTGTATGGTTCCGATGCCATGGGAATCCGCCGGCTTGCTTCACAGATAGAAGCTGTCTTCAACAAGACTCCCGGTCTGACGGATATCGATATCTTGCATGATACCATCTACGACAAGGTGGAAGTGCGTGTACAGAGTGTTAAAATCTCCAAATCAGGCCTCAGTGTCAAACAGGTCAATGACATCCTTTATCTGGCTCTGGAAGGGATGTCAATTGCCATTAAAAACAGTACCACATACAATAAACAGGTTCCTATCTATTTGACACTCAGCCCACAAACGAAAGATTTTAAAGACAGGGACCTCCGCTCCATCGAAAATAAACTCTCCAGCCTGAAGCTGATGAATCAAAAAGGGATGATGATACCGATTACGGAAGTGGTTGAGATCGTGCCGATAAAGTCAAATCCGGGAATTATGTCCAAGAATCTTCACAAAATGACAAACGTTGTTGCCGAAACAGACATGGTCTCTCAGGTCTATCCTCTGATGGAAGCACGATCCAGCATTCTTGAAACACTCAGTGACAGCTATGAGATCAGCACCATCGGCCTGTTTGATCTTGAACTCAAAGATAAAGAGAGCGGATTGATCTATCAGCTGCTCTGGGATGGTGAAATGAAAGTCACACTCGACACATTTGTCGACCTTGGAGGTGCCTTCATCGCTGCGCTGATCCTGATCTTTTTACTGCTGGTCATTTACTATAAAAGTTTTATTCTCAGTGGTATTATTATGCTCGGCAGCTTTCTCTCTATTATCGGTGTTATTCTTGGTCACTACATTACTGATCTTTTTATAGCCGACACCTTCTTTTTAACGGCTACTTCGCTTATCGGTTTTATAGCCCTGATCGGGATTAGTTCGCGCAACTCTCTTTTACTGATTGATTTTGCCAAATCACTGATCGTTGACAAGGGTATGCGGCCAAAAGAAGCAATTGTCTATGCAACCATTACCCGTGCCACTCCGATCCTACTGACAGCAGTAGCCATCATTCTTGCATCAACGCTTCTGGCAAGTGATGCTGTTTTTGGCGGTTTGGGTATTGCCCTGATCTTTGGTACCATTGCCGGTGTGATCAGCTCATTAATGGTTGTACCGGTACTGCTAGACAACAGTGATCTGGAAAAACATTTCCACTGTGATGAAGATGGTATACGCTGTAAAGAAAATATTGGCGAATTGGAAGAAGAACGTTAAGATATCATCGGAAGCGGGGGTTTAAACCCCGTATCATTTTACGGGACTAAAGTCCCATCACTAATTTTACAATCGCGCGTAATCGACGCTGATACACGCTTCAAGAGATTCAAGTTCAGTGAGTACGGCATCGCTGACCGGACTGTCGACAAGTATAACTGCCAATGCCTCACCTTTATCATTACGTCCAAGACGAAAATCAGCGATATTGATCTTATGGTCTGCCAAAATCGTACCGACATGCCCGATAACACCCGGGGTGTCTGTATTTTTCAACAGGATCATATTCCCTTTTGGCTCTATATCAAGATCAAAACCATTGATATCAACGATGCGCTGTAGCTCATTGGCTGTATACATCGTTGCACTGATAGCGATCACTTCTTTTTCTGTTGTAAGTTTAACCGTGATAAGGTTCTTATAGAC
>DAOWOG010000310.1 GCA_030642185.1 Helicobacteraceae bacterium
AAAGGCAATATTGTCTTTTTCTATATCATCACCAAAGATCAGCGTATCGATTTCACCTTCAACACCGCTCTTATCCTTAATAGTATCATGACCGTCTCCAAAGTTGAAGTAATATGTATCATTTCCGACACCACCATCCAGCTTATCATTGCCTTTTCCGCCTATGAGATGGTCATTTCCTTTACCGCCGTCCAGTTTGTCCTTGCCCGCACCTCCATAGAGCCAGTCATCTCCTTTTTTGCCATAGAGTTTGTCATTGCCGGCCAATCCGTTAATGATGTCATTATCATCTGTCCCTTTGAGCGTCTCTTTCTTAGCACTGCCATTTATCGGACTATTCTTATTAATAATATTTAATGTTTTGGTAATGACGCCGCCATTACCGTCCGATACGGCAATCACTAAAAAATCCTCACCTGTATAAGTCGGATCGGCCCTGTATATCCATGATCCGTCAGGATTCAGTTTTAAACTTCCGTATTCAGGTTCTGTTGATACCGTATACGATAAAAGGTCACCCTCAACATCATCAGTATTAATCTGTCCTTCTGCCATGAGGGTATTTAAGAGCATGACTTCTTCAACGCTCTCATTGACAGTCGGAGCATCATTTACTGCTTCAATATCAAAGGACAGCGTACTGATAGTACTGAGCCCATACTCATTCGTTACTTCAATAACGACTGAATCTGTTCCATTGTAGTTCACACGCGGCATATAATTCCAGTTGCCATCGGCATCCAAGCTAAAGTCTCCGTTGGCACTTAATGTCAAAATTTCATAGCTCAATACACCGCCGATCGGATTGACAATGGTGAATGCGCCAGTACTGCTTTCATCTTCGAGCAGAGAAGACATGATATCAGTCAATATCGGTGCCGAAACTTTCGAATCAAAGGTCAGCGTTTTTATCGCCGTACCACCGTTTGCGTCGTCAACGGTAATCACCGCCGAATCTTCACCTATATACAAGTCTTCAACTGTGTATGTCCATGCACCATTCTCGTCAATAACAACAGTTCCATATTCTGCTGCCGATGTAACTGAATATGTCAATGCATCGCCGTCAGGATCAGTCGCGCCTATTTCTCCATCTATTTCTCTAACATCCTGTAAGACGACTGTACTTTCTGTCTCAGCAATCAGCGGGATTTCATTAAGATCAGACTCTGTAATGACAAAATCCAGTTTTTGAGTAACAGTGCCGCCCCTGCCGTCATCAATGCTAATAACGGCACTGTCAGTACCGGTATAGTCTTCATTCACAGTATATGTCCAGACACCGTATTGATTTACACTCAGTTCCCCATTGGCAACGTTTTCTGACACTGTATATGTCAAAGTGTCCCCGTCAATATCCCTCGCGATAATGATACCCGTTCGTGTACTTCCGATTGCAAGCGTATAGGTAAAATCATCGACACCGAGCACTGTCGGAGCACTATTTTTTTCTAAATCTAACAGTGATTCAACGCTGAGAGACTCCCCGTTATCAAAAATCAGCCTTTCTATCTCAAAGCCCTCGATTACTGCATTTTTGATAGTAATACGGTCACTCTCTTCGAATGTTTTACCGTTCTCATAAGCGAACGTCATTACCAAGTCATCGCCCTCGTAACTCAACGCGATATCATGCCTATCTATTCCCGCACCAAACATGATGCTATCAATACCGGAACTGTCGACAACTGTATCCTTTCCATCGCCTCTATTAAAAAGGTAAAAGTCATTGCCGCTGTCTCCAACAAGCGTATCGTCTCCGATCCCGCCGACAATGGTGTCATCCCCGCTTCCTGCTGCAATGAAATCATCGCCTTCAAGACCACGCAGATAGTCGTATCCTTCTTTGCCTTCAAGCATCTCATCGCCAGATCCGCCGTAAAGAACATCATTACCCATACCACCGATAACATCACTGCCGTCATTGAGTGAACGCAGGGTTATATCTTCATTGCCGACTCCGGTCAACAAGGCATATATCTGTTCACGATCCAGGGTTTCACCGTCTGCAAATTCGATCGATTCTATCAGACCGTTGTCATTAAACCAATTTTTAATGACAACGGTATTTGGAAGTTCTGTAACTGCCGTGTCATCTTCTATATTGGCTTTAATAGCCAGTAACAGGTCATCTGTACCGCGTAGCCATTTGGCGATAATCCGATCTTTCGTAATACCATCGGTAAATTTGAGTATATCGGTTCCTGTACCTTTATCATCAACGATGTCTTTTCCACCACCTGATGCAATGACATAGATATCATTACCTTCACCGCCGTTTAAGTTCTCATCATCTACTGTGCCATACAATGTATCATTATCGGTAATGGTATCCCCGGCATCGTATTTGAACCATACGTCACGCACTGCACCTTCACCGCTGCCGCTTTCATACAGGGTTTCGCCGGTAATGATGTTACCGTTCTCTGTCGTTTCAGCGAAGACACTGCCCTCTTCACGATTCAGATGGATTGCCGTTACGCCTGCAAGATTCAGATCTATTAATTCACCTTTTTCAGTTCTACCGTTTAGGTTAATGTCTTTCCAGAGTTTCAGATCACTGTAAGACGCATCATCCCTATCGATGATCCCATCGTTATTCGTATCGTACTGTGCCAATGCCTCATAACCATCAGTCGCTGTTGTATCATTGGAGAGTTTTGTATGATTTCCGAAGAGTTCGGTACCGTCATTAATAATGCCGTCGTTGTTGACGTCTTTAACCAGAAGGGCATCCCCCTTTTCCATCCAGGCGGTATGCTCTTTCAAACCGTCAGCTGCATAGTCGAAATAGACGTGGGAGTTTTCCAGGGCTATTGATGTCGTACCATTATGATTTAAATCAAATACTATCGGTGCGGTGTATTCACTTGCCAATGTTGTTATGGCATTTTCATCCATCGTACTCCCATCGGCAAATACAAATGTCTCAATGCGGTTATTCGTGTTGTACCAATCCGTGATCATGATCTTATCTGCCAGATCTGCAAATGC
>DAOWOG010000318.1 GCA_030642185.1 Helicobacteraceae bacterium
TCAGACCCCCCGGATGTGGGGCAATACGGACCGACTTGAAACCGGGAGCATCCGGACGGATGCCTGCCAGACTGGCATGTGCTTATTCTGGTCTATCCGGCAGGGTATTCTGTTTCATCCGGCACCCTTTCATCGGAGCGAAGCGACGCTCTTATAAAAATTACATAGGTGCCGGACGGCTTGTCATTTTTTTCTCATGGATTCCCCCTTTAGTTGGATTTTAAAAGCATTGTGAAACAGTCTGTCACAGATAGCATCCGCTGTAGTAGGCTCATCAAAAATGCCATACCATTGTTCAAAAGGCAGCTGGCTGGCGATAACAGTAGAAGCGGTGAGATATCTTTCCTCCACAATCTCCAGAAAGATATTTCTTTGTTCTTTTGTCATGATATCCGGCCCTAAATCATCGATAACAAGGAGTTTTATTTTACCGAGTTTCTCAAGGATTTTAAGATAATTGCCTATGGCTTTTTCAGCCATCACATACTCAATGAGTCTTGACGCACGATAATAGAGAGTGGTGCCACCTTTTCTGCATGCCTGATTTGCCAGAGCACAAGCGATATATGTTTTACCTACACCTGTTGCACCGCTTATGAGTACGCTGTGATGATTTTGTAAATAATCACCAGTGACAATATTTTCAAGGTTCTGTTTTTTCAGATTTCTTCTGGCTGAAAATTCAATGTCTTCTATACAGGCAGTGGTGAGTTTGATGTGTGCCTGTCTCAACAGACGTGTAATTTTGCTGTTTTTTCTCTTATCGTATTCAGCATCAACTATGAATGCCAATACGTCAGAGGGAGAGAGATGGCTGTATTTAGGACTTTCATAGAGTTCTTTATACTTATCCGCCATCGTATGTAGATACATTTCCTTGAGTTTTCTTATGGTTGCTTCTTTCATGAACTCACCATCCTTTCCGTGTAATAGCTTTTGCCTCGAATGTTATCCCTGTTTAGTACGGTACCGGTTTCTTTCTGCTCTTGTTTGTCCAGTCCCTTCTTCAGCAGTTCATCAATTTGTCTGACTCTATTGAGCTTATGCCGTAACGCAAGCTCTGAGGCTTTTTCCAGTCGTTTTTCTCCATAAGATTTTCCTAATCGCAGAAGCCCCATTGCAGGACGAAAGCCCTGTTGAGGATGCGGCTTGGAATGAATGATATCGTCAATCAGTTTTCCCGTAGAGGGACCTATCTTATATCCCCATTGGATGAGTCTGGCAGGCGTCCATTCCAGATATTTTTGATGATGAGGCGGCATATGCGCAGGCTCGGTGGTATAACCGTATGCCTTGTGGCTGCGTCTATGAAGAGCAATGCGCTCTTTATTGCGCTGCAGGAATACTTCAATGCTCTCCTCGCTCACCCTGACATCAATTACCTGTCCGTAATGGGTATATGGAACACTATAATGGTGTTTATCAACGTCTATATGGTAATCAATACCAATAGTTGGACTTTTCCATTCATGATAAATAAAACGGTTAACAGGCAACGGCTGTGCGTGTGGACGATCCAACTCAAAAAACAACTCTTTCCTGCTTTTCTTTAATATCTGCATGGATTTTGCATTTACTTCATCCAATAAGATTTTTATAGCGGCATTAAGACTGTCGATAGAATAAAATGTCCGCTTCCGCAAACGCGCCAGTATCCAGCGCTGTATTATCTGGACACCGGTTTCCGCTTTGGCTTTATCTTTTGGCTTATAGGGACGGGCAGGGATAACGCCAACACCATAGTGTGTCGCAAGCTCCGTATAGGTACGATTCACATCCGGATCATACCGGCACGCTTTGCTGACAGCACTTTTCAGATTATCCGGTACAAGGATATGAGGTGCACAGCCAAAATACTCAAAGCCACGGACATGACCCATAATCCAATGCCGAAGTTCCTGGGTCGGTTGTGCTTCCGCATAGAGATAGTGGCTGGCTCCCCAGGCCATAACAAAAAGCTCCACGTAACGTATTCCTCCAGTATTAGGGTCAACGATATACGGCTTCTTACCGGAATAATCTACAAATAATTTCTCTCCGCTTATATGCGGTTGACGCATATAAACTTTCAACCGTTTACGCCATTGCCGGTAATAAAGACAGTATTGTGCATAGCTATAATAACCTTCCGGGTGCTCTTTCTTGTATTCCTCCCATAAAAGATATAACGTGACGGTGGAATTATCCTTAAGCTCTCTATGTACCTCTGAAAAATCCGGTAAAAAACGATTGGGAGTGTGCCGATAGGCGTACAATAATTTATCAAGTTCTTCATCCGTACGATTTCTGATGGATGCCCAACTGAGATTGTGAGCTTTCAATTTCTGAAGATAATCCCAAACGGTACTTCTGCCTATTTTTAATGTCCTGGATACTTGAATCTGGCTTAAACCTGATTCAAATATCAGACGATAGCAATCTTTGATTCGTCGCATACTTTTCCTCTCCGGCATATCGACTCCTTTCGTAAATGGTGAAAACAGTTAATATACCTGCTTACGATTAATGTTATGCGACGCTTATGCTCCGAATTTAAGTAAAATGGAAAAGGTTTTCCATTCTGGAACTGTCCGGCATGCAATATTATCCGTCCGGCACCCTTTATTAAAACACCCGAAAAGGTGCCGGATTTTACCATATTGACCTGCCGGACTAAATAATTGTGGGGTGCCGGACGAAAACAGAATGACCTGCCGGATCAAAGAATATTATGCAAAATGTATTTAATTGAACTTAATGGGACCTCACCTATAGAAAGTTTGTCACTCTTACGTATATATATATGTTCGCCATAAATTGTTGAATCTAACAGTTTCATTTCTTCTTTTGGTTCCGTCCCAAACACCAAATCACGAAAGCCAGGTTTTAGCTTCTGGTTCCCAGTGGCCTCTGCTGCAGAGTTTTTGGTTCCTTTAGTGTTCGCAGAGAATGAAGCCTGAA
>DAOWOG010000371.1 GCA_030642185.1 Helicobacteraceae bacterium
CGCCTTCCTGGCAATGCTGCAGCGTGAGTGGAGTGACAACATGGTAAGTTGTACCGTCTACTTTGATCCTAAGACCGAGGGAGATCAGATCGAACATATGCTCGCACAGTTTGCACCGATCATCAAGTCTGTCTCCATGCTGCCCCATACGGATACCGGAGCTTATGTGCAGATGCCTTATGAAGGGATTACTAAAGAAGTATATGAAGAACGGCTTGCGCAAATGCCTGATATCGATTGGAGCAGCTTTGGCGGCAGCGACGGCATTGAGAGCCGTTTCTGCACCAACGACAGTTGTCATATCAATAGCTGATTCTTGATTATCTGTACTCATCCAACCATAAAACGGTCGGTTAAAACCGACCCTACAACTTGATTAGCGGACGTTATGTCGTTCGATCGGCGGTTTGTAGTGAGGGTCTTTTCCTTCAATGGTCCAGAGTTTTTTACTGAGTATACTTACCGCATTTTGAAAGCTCTCATCGATAAGATCCAAAAAGTCCTGTCCCGAAAAATATTTTTCCAGTAATCCATTTTCATATTGAAATCGTTCTTCTGTACCGAGTTTTATACTTTCGTTTGGCGGTAGATTGAGCATCTGATCTGTTTGAAGGTTTGCCAGAAACCACATGGCAAGAAACTCTTCGGAAAACTTATTGAGTATGTTACGGGAAAAATCCTCAAAATCTTTATGTCCGCTCTGCTCATAGACGGTAATCACAAGGTTCAGCAGACTATTCAGGTGGACAAGCGGGACCATAGAAAAAAGCATACGTCCTACAGAGGTACCATCCGAATGTTCGGCACCTATAAATACCCTGGCGCCGCCTTCAGTATCTCCGAAATTATTGGTTTTCAGACCAATCAGACCGATATCCGTATGCCGGTGTCTTCCGCACCCTTTTGCACAGCCGGAAAAGCCCACCTGGATGCCGTGTTCATTGATCCTGGTTAAGGGCAGATAAGAAGTTTCATTTTTAATACTCCAAAAAGAGTAAGGACAGAGATTCCCGGCACAGGCCAGAACCGTTGCACTCTCTTTTGGCGATGAGAAAGGCACATCTCTGTCTTTCAGTCCCAACAAATAGATATTCTGATCGATTCCTATTCTGATCTCGGCATCATGTTGTGTCGCATAATCAGCGATCTGTTTGATCACATCCGCATCAAGTCGTGCAAAGTCCGTCTGATAACAAAATGCATAACTTCCGTCTTTTAATATCTCACTTTGCGTAAACACAGCTTTATCCAACAGCAGTGTTCCCTCGCGTTCAAATGTTTTGCCGTACTCCGTTTGAACATAAGCCTTAAATGCTTCCATCCCAATATCTTCAAGCAGATAAAACAGCCGTGTCCTGGAGCGCGAAAACCGTGAACCGTGGAGGTAGAAGGCTTCGACAAAGGCTTTGAAAAAATCAACGACCTCTTCTTCTCTCAAAAAGATATCAGCGCTTTGAGCCACTTCTGTATTTTTACCGCCCAAATAGACATTAAAACCAAAAGTACCCTCTTTTTGAGCCAGTGCAAAATAGAGGTCATTCGCAAAGAACGAAGTTACATTGGCCCTGTCACCGGAGATGCCGATAGAAACACGCCGGGGAAGCATTCCGACATAACGGGGATTTTTTAATATATGTTCCTGCATCTGTAAAATGAGCGGATAAACCTCTATCTCGCTATGCTTTCCCCGACCATCATACACATTAGCGACAATATTACGGATGTTATCACCAAAGCTTTGCCAGGTTGTCAGACCAAGCGAATTGAATGCTTTGAAAATTTCCAAGACATTATCGGCTTCAAGCCCATGCAGCTGCACTCCTGCTCTGGCAGTCAGGATAAGATGCAGATCATGTTCGACGACAATATCTGCAACATGACGAAACTGCTCGGAACTCAGTCTGCCGGCAGGCACACGAAGGCGCATCGTAAATTCATCTTCTAAAAAATTAGTGTTGAAAATACCAAAGTCCTGAAGATAAAAGCGGTCCCCTTCTCCCAATTCTTCAAAATCGAGTGATTCAAGTTCCGGAAAATAATCATAGGGACGCAGTTGAGCTTTATAGCGCTCACGTTTGTTCAGTTTGTTCTCAATATCTTGCATGATCTACTCCAATAAGCGGCAAAGCGTATTATGGATGTTATTTTACAGATAGAAAGGTCATCTTGCAATGATATATATCAATCTTGGTTAAGTCTGTAAAGAGTACCTATCCATTTAGGAGAATAAAGCGTTAGAAATTAGAGCCAGAAGCATTAAGGGTCAAGTCATATGCTGAAAAATTCAGCATATCTACTTAAATTATTTTAAACTGCTAATATATTTAGCAAGAGCAATAATTTCTTTGTCGGAAAGACCAGAAGTCGCATCATACATTACCCGACTATTTTTATTCATAGTATAAGCACCAACATTCTCACTCTCACCCTGGTTTCTGTATGCTCTTATATCCAGTGCCAGTTTAACTGTATCCGTACCAGCTAATGGCACGGCTCCCCCACGAGGAGTGTTTTCACCTTTTTCGCCATGACATATTGCACAATGTTGTTTATAATGTGCTGCACC
>DAOWOG010000250.1 GCA_030642185.1 Helicobacteraceae bacterium
CACTGAAAACAATTCATTATTTTGCCAAGGATTTTCCCACAGACAGAGAGATCCGTATTGAAGTCGGTTTTGGTTCCGGCCGCCATCTGCTGCATCAGGCTAAAGAGAATCCGGATATTTTATTTATCGGAATAGAGATACACAAACCCTCGATTGAGCAGGTGATCAAACAGATCAACATCCAGCAACTGCATAACATCATGCTGCTCGATTATGATGCCCGGTTGTTTTTAGAACAGGTTCCCTCCAATCTGGCCGGTCGTATTTATGTCCATTTCCCGGTTCCCTGGGACAAAAAACCTCACCGCCGTGTTATCAATGAGACCTTTATACAAGAGAGCATCCGTGTTTTGATGCCGGAGGGGAAACTTGAACTGCGTACGGACAGCGACAACTATTATGACTATTCCTTTGAAACGTTCAACGCCTTGAATCATATGCATATAGAAATTTTCAAAAATCGTGATATCGCGGTCAGCAGCAAATATGAAGACCGATGGAAACGACAGCAAAAAAATATCTATGACATTACCATGATCAATGACGAACTGAGCCCTGAGCTGAAGACAAAAAGCAGTTTTGATTTTTCTGCCGGCAGACTCGAGCACGAAAAACTTTTCGCACTCAATGGAAAAACAGTGCGTCTCGATGGTGCTTTTGTTCATTTTGAAAGACTATATAAGACAACGGATCAACGTTATCTGTTTCGACTTTCCATGGGAACGTACGAACGGCCGGAGCACCTCTATCTTATCATCGGTGAAAACCGGGCCCAATACTTTCCAATGCCGCCGCTAGGCTCACACGGTAACTATCTTGCCCATACTTCAATAAACGGAATGCTCTATGGATAAAGTGATTCTGGCCGAAAAGCTCTCGCTTGGTTACAATAGCAATGAAACCATCATCAACAATGCGACCTTTTCCATTGATTCCGGCGGTTTTGTTTTCATTACCGGTGCGAGCGGCAGCGGAAAATCGACACTGCTGAAATCTTTTTACGGTGCACTTGAGCCGCAATTGGGAACGTTAATGGTCGCGGGAGTTGAACTGAACAACATCTCGTCAAAAAAACTGAACTTTCTGCGCAGACATCTCGGTATCGTTTTTCAGGACTTTAAACTTATCAATGAATGGAGTATCGATAAAAATGTGATGCTCCCGCTTCTTATCAACGGTTATGCACGTGATGTCAGTGAAATGCAGGTTCAAAAGCTGCTGACACATGTCAAACTGAATCATCAAACCGGAAAATATCCCCTTGAGCTCAGCGGCGGTGAACAGCAGCGTGTTGCGATGGCAAGAGCCCTGGCGCATAACCCGATTTTAATTTTGGCGGATGAACCTACCGGTAACCTTGACGATTACTCCTCAAATCTGATCTGGAACCTTCTCGAAGGTGCAAATAGACAGTTAAAAGCAACAGTTGTCGTCGTGACGCACCACATTCCGGAAACGATCAGTATTGATTATAAACATTTTCATATCGAGTATGGGAGTGTCTATGAGGTCTCTTAAAAATCATCTATCGCTTATTATTGCACTTTTGACCATTCTGTTGACACTTCAAATATTTCTCAGCGTTGAAAAAGCCATCACTGCCTATGAGACCGATTTAAGTGAAAACTATTCGATCATTGTGATATCCGATCAGAACATTTCAGCCAAACAGCTATCGCAAATAAGTCCGGCTATTATCAACTCTGAAGAGATCTCCGCTCAACAGATCGTACAGCGGCTCCAAAAAGAGATGAAAAGTAAAATGATCGATCTTCACAAGATTATTTTGCCGCATTTCTATCGTATTCATCTTGATCATTTTCCGACACCCGCAGAAGTAGACACACTAAGTCAAAAACTCAGCAGTCAGCCCTACATCAAACGTGTTGAAAACTTTTCACATAATCACAGTACCATTTACAAGCTGCTGCTGCTTTTTAAGTGGGTTACCATGATTCTTGCCGTATCCATTTTTGCTGTCACAACCCTGCTCATTATCAAAGAGATGCGCCTGTGGCAGTTTCAGCATCACGACCGTATGAATATTATGGCACTTTTCGGTGCACCGGTATGGCTTCGCTCGGCCGTTCTTTTCCGCCTTGCCATTGTTGACGCCATTATTGCCACTCTGCTTGCATCCGCTATCTTTATCACTGCCAATCATTACAGATGGGCACAGGATCAGCTCTCAGCTATCAACGTGCATATTGAACTGTTCAACCCTCTTTCTGATACACTGCTGCTGCTCGGTGTAGCACTCTCACTTTCAGTACTGCTTGCAAGTTTGATCGTCATGGGACACAAAGAAGAAGTATGATGCGTTTTCTCCTCTTGGTACTGATACTGTTCATACATACTGTATATGCCGCAAGCAGCCTTGATACCAGAATCAAAGAGACCGCTAAACGGATCAATAGTTTCGATAAAAAGTATAGTGTTCTCAATAAAAAAATGGCAAAAACCGCCAAAGCGATACTTGTTCAGAAAAAAGCCATTTTGAAGCAGCAAAAATACCTCAAAAAGCTCTCTAATGAACTGCTTGCCAAAGAGAAAGCATACCGGTCCGATCAAAAAGAGCTCAAGCATCTTCAAACATCACTGCTCAATCTCAATGAGGAGCAAAAGGCCATCGAGAAGAGTCTTGTTGATCTGATCGCACGCAACATTTCACTCTCTCTGCTTGTTGATGATGAACGGGCAGTAACAGCTGAAGCACTCATAACGGAGGAACTGCTTAAACAGCTTAGCCTCCAGACACAAAAAGAGATCGTATCGCGAAACAGTGATTTCAGTGATATAAACGCACAGATCAAAACGTTGAAAAAACGCTCTAAGGATCTCAAGTCATCAATTGCGAAAATCGATCATAAACGTAAAAAGAAACTTGCTACAAAAAAGGCCAATGAAGCTGCACTAAAAAAACTTAAAAAAGAGAAAAAAAAGTATAACACTTCAGTCAGAAAACTGCTTGATCAGAAATATGCTTTGAAAAAGACGTTGAAGCGCTTGAATATTATCCAGGAAGATAAAAAACAAAGAGCCTATGAAACTGCTGAAGCGGCGCGCCACAAGAAAATACTCAGTTCCGAAAATCTGCCTAAGGTCAGAACGGTCGGTAACAGCTATCACCGCGTCAGCACTAAAAAATACCGCGGTAAAAAAACGATCGCTCCACTCGACTCCTACCGTGTTGTCAAAAAATTCGGCACCTATATCGATCCGATTTATAAAATAAAAATTTATAATGAATCAGTCTCTCTCAAACCAAGCCATAGCAATGCCAAAGTCAAAACAGTGCTCAACGGCAAAGTAATTATGGCTAAAAAAACTCCGCTTTTGGATAATGTCGTTATTATTGAACATGCCAATAATTTACATACGATCTATGCCCACCTTGACGTCATCGCCCCTCGCATCAAAAAAGGGAAAAAGATCAAAAAAGGTGCCGTTATCGGTCGTGTAAACAATGAACTGATGTTTGAGGTTACTC
>DAOWOG010000182.1 GCA_030642185.1 Helicobacteraceae bacterium
GGGCCCCGCAGATCTCTTGAAACGGGTAACTGCATGCATCGAGTTTTGGATCAACAATGGCATAGACATCAGGAAGTGTCTCAGCAGGGGTATGGTGATCGGTAATGATCAAATCGCTTCCCCGTGCTTTACACACCTCTGCTGCTTCAAAAGCATTAATGCCATTATCAACCGTAAAGATCAGATCGGCATCAAGGCGTTCGAGAACATTGGCGGAAACACCGTATCCGTCATTAAAACGGTTAGGGATAACAACCTCTATAGGATAGGGAATTTGACGGAAAAAAAGTGTGGTCAGGGCCGTTGCTGTCACGCCGTCGACGTCATAATCCCCTACAAGAGCAATCTTCTCGCCTTGACGGATCGCGTTTGCAATCCGCACTGCAGCGCGTTCACCATGATGCAGTAAGCGCGGGTCAGGGATATCAGAGAGTTTACTGAAGCCTTCATCAAAACGCGCTTGAAGCAGTTTAGTGAGGGCAGCTTTATTAAGAAGCGGTACCTCAGGCGTTTTTGGCATGATCTAATGACGCATTGACAAAGGCTAGAATCGATCCGTTCGGTGTCTGAAGGCGAGAGGTGAATTCCGGATGAAACTGCACTCCCAGGAACCATGGATGGTTTTCAATTTCAACCGCTTCGATCAATCCATGTGATTCACCGGTAACGATCATACCTGCATTTTCCAGTGCTTCTCTGTAGGTCGGATTGACCTCATAGCGGTGGCGGTGACG
The DNA here is from genome assembly GCA_030642185.1 of Helicobacteraceae bacterium. Taxonomy (GTDB): domain Bacteria; phylum Campylobacterota; class Campylobacteria; order Campylobacterales; family Sulfurimonadaceae; genus 4484-230. The sequence continues at coordinate 735 of DAOWOG010000182.1, forward strand.
CTCAAAAATCATCGCTTCGTCATGATACGCTTCTCGCAGGTGAGAACCGGGTTTGGTCTCACACGGGTATTCTCCAAGACGCAGTGTTCCGCCCATTGGCGACGTATGCGTACGCAATTCGGATTCGCCTGACTGGTTGATAAAGTTATCGATCAGGTAGATCATCGGATGGGTTGTCTCTTCATTAAACTCAATGGAGTTGGCATCTTCATACCCCAGCACATTGCGGGCATACTCGACAACCGCCAGCTGCATCCCCAGACAGATGCCGAGATACGGCAGGTTATTGGTACGGGCATACTCGATCGCTTTGATTTTGCCTTCTACCCCGCGTGATCCAAAACCTCCGGCGACCAATATGGCATCGCAGTCACTGAGCAGCACTTCCGTTCCCTGTTCTTCAATGTTTTCACTGTCTACCCAGCAGATATCGACACGGGTATCAAGATGGGCACCGGCGTGGATCAACGCTTCTATCAGAGACTTATACGACTCTTTGAGCTCCAGATACTTTCCGACAAAACCGATGGTAACACGTTCGCTCGGTGCTACGATCTTCTTCACAAGAGAGTCCCACTCTGTCATATCAGGATTCAGTTCTCCGAGGTCAAGCTCTTTGGCGATCGGGGCAAGAATATTCTGCTGCAAAAAACTCATCGGAACGGCATAAATAGTTGCAGCGTCAAGCGCCTCGATCACACTGTCCTGACTGACATCACAACTGAACGCCAGCTTTTTCTTAAACGTCTTCGACAGCGGCTTTTCGGAACGCGCAATGATCATCTGCGGCGTGATCCCGATACGACGGAGTTCCTGTACCGAATGCTGAGTCGGTTTGCTTTTATGCTCTCCGGCGGCCTTGATGTAAGGGATCAGGGTGACATGGATAAAAAAAGTCCCTGCAACCTCCTCATCATGCTTCATCTGGCGTACCGCTTCCATAAACGGCAGTCCTTCAATGTCTCCGACGGTACCGCCGAGTTCTACGACCAGAATTTCATGCCCTTTACCCGCTTTTTTAATACGGTCCACGATCTCACCGACGATGTGGGGAACGACCTGAATCGTCTGTCCGAGATAACCGCCGGCACGTTCGCGCTCAATGACAGAACTGTAAACCTGTCCCGTAGTAAAGTTACTGGTTTTCAGGTAAGAGGTGTCCAGAAAACGTTCATAATTCCCGATATCAAGATCCGTTTCTGCACCGTCTTTTGTCACAAACACTTCACCGTGTTCCAGCGGGCTCATGGTTCCGGGATCGACATTGATGTAAGGATCGATCTTGAGCATCCCGATATTTTTGCCCGAATGCTTCAGCAGCGCACCGACACTTGCCGCCGTTATTCCTTTTCCCAAAGAGCTTAAAACGCCCCCGGTAACGAAGATATATTTGGTCATCCTAATCTTCCCCTGCAGCTTTAAAATATTGGTGAATTATACTTTAGGGCACCTCTAATACCGCTTATGTGCACTCTATTGCTCCAGCGACTAAATACACTCAGCCAACCTGCTATACTTCCATTATTACTCCACCGGTTAACTATATCTTTAAAAAAGAATTCTATGCTTGATCCTATCGTTTATATTGTCTCCGCCCTTGCCATCTCTGTCGTCTTGAATCTCCTGTTGAAACGTATCGGTGTTTCGCAGGTGATCGGCTATATCGCTACCGGAACGATCATCGTCTACGCCTTTGATCTGCGCCATATGACCGATTCGCATACTCTTGAGCAGATTGCCGAGTTTGGTATCGTCTTTTTAATGTTTACCATCGGCTTGGAGATGTCACTCGAAAAATTGGGGACGATGAAGCAGAACGTATTTGGAAACGGGTCGATGCAAGTCGGTTCGACCGCCGTCATCGTCTATCTGTCAGCCCATTATCTTTTTAATATCAACGTAAACAGTTCACTTATTATTGCCCTGGCATTTTCCCTCTCCTCAACGGCGGTCGTTCTGACCTATCTCAAATCTTCCAAAGAGATCTATCTTCCCTATGGACAACGCTCTATGGGGATATTGATCTTTCAGGATATTGCCGTCATCCCGATCTTGCTTTTGATCGGTTTTTTGAGTGACAGCGGCAGTGACATCTCCGAGATCCTGACCAATACCGTTATCAGTGCCATTGCCATCATTGCCCTTCTCTTCATCATCGGAAAACCGTTTATGACATGGCTGCTCCACTTTGCTGCTGAGAGCCATGAGGAGGAGCTGTTTGTCGGCTCCGTCCTCGTCATTGCCATCGGGGCGTCGGTACTGGCACATATGCTCGGTTTTACCTACTCACTCGGAGCTTTTCTGGCCGGTGTTATTATTGCTGAAACCAAATACCATGCCAAAGTCGAAGCCGATATCGCCTCTTTTAAAGATCTGCTGCTTGGCACCTTTTTCGTCACGGTAGGCATGAAAATCGATCTTGCCTTTTTTATGGATCATATTGGAACGATTTTAGCGCTTTTGGCCGGAGTTATGGTTTTAAAAAGCCTGCTTATCTACATGATAATCAGACTGACTTCCAACAAACCTGTCGCCTTAAAGACCGCATTGGCACTTTCACAGGTAGGCGAGTTTTCCTTTGCTATTTTTGCCCTTGCAAGTGCAGACAACCTCCTTGATCCACAGCTTGAACAGACACTGATACTTATGGCGGTACTCTCCATCATTCTGACGCCCTTTATCATTGCTCATGTCAATACATTTGTGCTGCGTTTTTTTAAACAGGAGTCTTTGCATATTGACTACAGTCCGCTTGAGCAAAGGAAAAACCATGTGATCGTCTGCGGCTACAGTATCGTCGGCAAAGTTGTCGCTCAAAAGCTGCACGAGCAGGGAGCATCGGTTGTCGTAGTAGACAATAACCTCAAACATGTACGTGAAGGTCTGGCAGATGATGAAGAGATCTACCTCGGCGACCTTTCCAAATCGGCCATTTCACGCGCACTGCACATCGAAGATGCCGCAGCCGTGATCGTAACACTGGACAATACGGAGAAAAAACGTCTCATCTGCGAGGCGGTGCTCAAATATAACCCGCATGCGAACCTTGTTGTTAAAGTTATCTCACTTGAAGAGAAAGAGATGCTCTCAGATCTTCCCATCTCGGTTATCGTTGACGGTAAACGTGAAGTTGCGCGTATATTGGTTGAATCTACAATGCGATGCAATCTATCATAAAAGGTAAAAAGAAACCGGGTAAAGGAGTGAAAACCCGGTTGCACGGGAGCCGGGCTAAGGAGTGAAAACCCGGTTACGCTTTGGTGTGTCTTTAAGGAGTGAATAAATCAAGTCCCAACAACTTGCTACCGATCGTTGAGATAGTGACAGTATAAATTAAATATGGTTAACAGAGTGTAAATAGTGGAAAATTATTTCCTTAAAATATGCTTAATGTTATTAAACTTACTTTTTTTACGTCACTTTATTAAAGTATTGTGCTGATTATCAGCAGAGTTATTACCAAAGATAATCTTGGGACACCTTGGTTATAATACCGTATGCGATGGCGAGAAATTAAAAAAAACCGGACCGGTTCTGTTGATAAAAAGTCAGATGACGAGATAAAAGTACGATATGCCGGATTTTGGTCACGGAC
>DAOWOG010000292.1 GCA_030642185.1 Helicobacteraceae bacterium
GTGCTTCCCGAGGTGTAGATGATGAGGGCCGGGTCTGAGATGCTCACATCAGGAAAGCTGACCGGATCAACGGCACTAGCGGTCATCTTGTTCCAGGAGATCGAAGAGTGTTTTGGGCCTTCGTCTATAAGGTAGATATGCTTAAGTGAAGGGATGGTGCTGTCGAGGTTTTCGACTACAGGAAACAGTTCTGAACTGGTGATCAGTATCCTGCTTCCACTCTGCTCTATACCATAGACCGCTTCAGGTGTCTGGTAGCGCGTGTTCAATGGGACGGCTATCGCACCGATGCGAAAACAGGCAAAATAGAGCTGGACCAGCTCGATCCGGTTTTGCATGAACAGTGCCACTCGGTCACCTTTGTTAATACCGAGAGAAAGCAGGGTTTTCGCCCAGAGATCCATTTTGTCGGACAGTTGAACATAGGTACAACTGTCTTTTGCGCATATGATTGCTCTTTTGTCGGGAGTTTGCTCAACCGCTTCGTCAAATATCTCATTTAGCAGCATTGGTCCATCCTTTCCTGTTCTCAAAAAAGTATAGCACACATTGGATTTTGCAGTATAGAAGTTTGGGTATTTAACCGGTGGAGTAATATTAAGCTTCCATTTAAACCCCTTGCAGGATAATGGAGGTAAGACATTTTATAAAAGGGAGTAGTGGTGAAAAAGATATTTTTTTCAACTGTCTTGTTGGTAGCTCTATTATCAATATTTGGTTGTCATAATGATAATGACGAACATACGTCTTGGTCTGTCAAAGAGCATATTTTTGCTCCGTCTCAACCCTTGGGATGGAATACACTTGCTGCCTCATCGGATGCCATTAAGCTTTATGCCGGCGGAGGGGAGATGTATCTGTACAGTTCAGATAATGCCGGGAACACATGGACATCACGTTCCATCGGTGGTGACTGGTCAACACTTTCTACTTCGGATGACGGAAGCGTTGTGATTGGAGGGTTGTATGATTTAGGTCTTTTTCGGTCCACGGATTCAGGAGTTACCTGGAACGAAGCAGAAATAGAAGGAAGTGACAAATTCTGGCTCAGCAGTGCCATCTCTGCCGATGGTTTGAAACTGATTGCCGGTCAGTACCGCGGCTATATTTATACGTCAACAGACAGCGGCGAGACCTGGATCACACGCGATCCGACAAATGGAGCGATCCAGATACATGATATGTATTGGGGGTTTGTCACCGTTTCAGATGATGGTCTTAATCTGTCAGCCGGGCTTAGCGGCGGAAAAGTCTATACTTCAACCGACGGAGGTGCTACATGGACAATGAGAGACCCTGCTTCAACAGATAAAGAGTGGAGGTTGGCCGCTGCTTCATCTGATGGAAACAACCTAGTTATTGCAGCTAATGAAGATTATCTTTACACCTCTACCGACGGCGGAGAACAGTGGATTAAACGTGATCCTGCCGGTTTAAGCGCTAAATGGACAGGCCTTACTTCATCTCCGGACGGATCAATTCTCATTGCAAGTGCAATGGGTGTAGGTATCTTTCTCTCGGACGATTCCGGCATAAGCTGGAAACAACTTACAACCGGCAGTGCTTCAGATATGTGGAATGCCCTGGCCGCTTCATCGGACGGATCGCATATAATCGCCGGTATTGATGGCGGGGATGTCTACGTCTCCGAAGACTTCGGACAGACATGGAATGCCAAAAATACCGGAGTATTCTGGAGCGACGTATCAACTTCTGCGGATGGAACAAAAATTGCTGCAATTGCTGAAGGCAACTATATTTATACCTCCGATGACAGCGGTACCACATGGACACAACAAGTCTCTGCCGGTCAAAAAAACTGGTCAAGCATAAGTGCTTCCTCAAATGGTTCAAAAATCCTTGCCAGTGTGGATGGAGGTTTTCTTTATACGTCCGATGACAGTGGATTGACATGGATCGAGAGGGATTCTGCTTCCCATCAACTATGGGGAGCTACCGCTTCATCGGATGACGGAACAAAACTCATAGCCGGTGTCGGTATGTTAGGCGGACTATATACATCGGACGACGCAGGTGTGACCTGGAATGAAGTAGCCCTTGGCTTTGTAGCATCATGGGCCGATCTTGACTCATCATCAGACGGACAAAAAGTGATTGCAGCCGCGTACAAAGATGCGATCTACACCAGTGCTGATTTTGGTCAAAACTGGGAAGAAAGAGATCCTGCCGGCAGTGTAAAGGAATGGATAGGGACAGCATCTTCCGATAACGGTTCCAAACTGGCCGTCTGTGCCAGAGATGATTATATTTATACCTCGAACAACGGTGGGACAGACTGGATTAAACGTGATCCTACCGGCCAGCCTGAGAAGTGGGAATCAATCGCCTCTTCATCAGACGGATCAAAACTTTATGCGGTGAATCATGCCGGACATGTATTCTCTTCAGCCGACTCAGGTGCTTCATGGAGCAAGATTAATCCAAACATGACGGGTAAGTTATGGACTTCCATAGCCTCTTCAGCAGATGGAAATAAACTTGTCGGAACCGTATTTGGAGGGTATATTTATACTTTAACGAAATAAGGAGCGTCTTTGGAATTTGAAATAGTTGATTCTGCGTGCGGCATCGGCTTTGATGAATGAACGAAGGTCTCACAGGATTGAGATCTTTATTTCAAAAGGCAATTAAAAATGAAAATTACGTTATCTATTTTTCTTATTTTAGTTTTTGCAGCATGCCAACCCCGTGCTAAAGTAAAAGTGATTTATCCTGATAAAGTCTATCAGGAGGTCATATGGTCAGCTGAAGAACTTGATAAAAACATAGCCATACGTAATCTTTCTCGCTCTGAATATTCAAGTACTCACCTGATTCGCCTTAAAGGGCAGGAGGTACCCCATTATTATGATCATCACGACCTCACTGTCACAGCAATAAGTGGAAAACATACTCTCCATTTTACAGATCATGAGGTTCCATTAGAACCGGGTGACGTTGCTTTTATCCCCAAAGGCACCCTTCATTGGGCTGAAAATAACGATGATACTGTCAGTACCGTTTTTGTGCTGTCGTCACCGGCTTATACCGGTGACGACAGACATGATGTACCCTTAAGATAAAAGTCTTATAAACTCAGGGTAAATATCTCCAAACGGCCATATCA
>DAOWOG010000274.1 GCA_030642185.1 Helicobacteraceae bacterium
GCTGATTCCTGCGATAAATCCGGCAAGAAGGTCATCACCCATTACCCCGATCCCGCCTTTGGCTTCTCTGTCAATTCGGCCGATAATAGAAGGTTTCCAGATATCATAGAGCCGGAAAAAAAGCAAACTCGACACAACCTGAACCATCATCCCATTCTCAAATGACAACAGTTGATCAAAAGGGGTCAAGATACCCGGAGCGATACTCAAAGCAAGCCACACACCTGCAAGTTCATCGATAACGATACGTTTATCATCATGTGATCCGGTTGCAGCTTCATAGTTATCAATGGCTTTGATGCCAAGCAACGTAAGCAGCAGCATTCCCATAAACAGCGTTTGAGGACCCAATGTTCCCAATATAATCACACCAAGCACCCAGGCAACAATGGAACCGGCCGTACCCGGCGCGACAGGACTCAATCCGCTATAGCCTACTGTAATAAAAAACCAGTTAAATTTCATAATTACCCTTAAGTTAATTTTATATCACGTTAACGAACTGGTCTGATACAGCTGCATCAATTCAATATAAAAATCACGTTCAGTCTGCTCTTCAAGCAGTCCTGTAACCGGCATAATATCAAAAAAGAGTTTTTCCAGATTTTTAAAACGTTTGGGAAAAAGTTTTGACAGAATCATCGCCGATATCTCTTTGCGCATCAATACTGCCGGGGGGAGCATTCCCAATTTCATCAACTCCAGGATCGAATCCGAGTGATAGGCAATATGATGATGTTGTCCATGCGGACAGGTTCGCGTACTGACAAGTGTTTTACACTCATTGCAATAGACATATTCAGAAGAGATTTTAATCTCTATATCGATACCGGTCATACGGTCAATAACAGATTTATTGGTATTTCGATCATAATACATTCCGACACCCGCATGATTCTGACCGATCATCAATCGATCGCAGCCATAGTTTTTGGCAACGATCGCATCAATAATAACTTCATTATAACCGGCAAAAACATAGCTGTTTTCAAGCGGGATAATCACGACACGGTTTTGCGGCAAAAAGTGCCTGATAAAATAGTCTGTCGAGTCATAACGCAGATCAAAATGAAGATCCGATGTGTTATACGGTTTGAGCAAAAAGATAACAAGCAGGTCAGTCTGTTCAAGCGACTGGCGGATCAGGCGTTCATGTGCACGATGAAGCGGATTGGCGGCCATCATTATCGCTGTGACATGTTTGGCATTATTGTGTTCTATGATCTCCTGCAGCTTTTCTCTGGAAGAGTCAATCATTCTGGTAGAAATACTATATTCACCGCTGACCGCATACCTTCCAAGACGCTTGGATGTTGCTTTGACACCGGGATGTGCAGCATCGTCGGTTCCATAGATCTGACGTACCCGCTCTTTCGGATCAATGACAAAAGTCTCTTCTACGGTCAGTGAGCCAACAACGTCACCATCATTAACGAGATCAAGTTGTTCACCTTTGAGAGCGCTGCGTAAAATTGATTCGTTCATTTTACCGCTGGGGGCAAGTATAAAAGGAAATGGAAAAGTTCTATTGTTTAACAGACCGGTATCCAGAACTTCCTGCGTCTGCTTTTTATTCATCAGGCCTTTGGCAGGCGCAAGCAATCCTGCTTTAACCAAAGAGAGAGCGGAAACAGCTTCCAGATCAATAAAGAGCGATCTATTTTTTCTTGATGATGCCATATTTTTTTCTTTTTTCCCAAAGACTCTTTCGCGAAATTCCAAGTTTTTTGGAAAGTTCAGTGTCAGGAAACTTATGCTGATAATTTAGCACGATATATTTGACATAATCTTCAATCGGCAGGATATCACCCTGCTCAAAGACATTATTGTCACTTTTTATCTCAATGACGTCATGCTCAACACCCTCAATACCTTCTGTTCCGGTAATGATTACTTCCCGATCACTGATCATATCAAGAAATATTTTACGATCACTTTTCTTCAAAGTTTGAAAATCGTTAATATAGATAAAGGCATTTTGAGGAAGTGACTCTATTTCATTTAACGCATGATCGTGGTTAAGCGAAACGAAGTGCAAGGTTTTATTGTACTCTTCTGCATAACGAAAAGCCAGTAAATCCGTATATTTTTGAAAATTTGAAGAGATGAATAGCGGGAGTTTGATTTTATCAAGATCATGTTCTATCTTGATACCTTCAAGTGAATGCTTCAGATACTCTTCATAGGTTCTGTTTTTACGTTTAAGACGTTCATAATCCTGAAAATGTTCAATCTTGCGAATCAGTTCTTCAATCATAAAAGGTTTAAGAACATAATCTTTTGCACCCATATCAAGCGGTTTTGAAACCGTATCATTACTGATATAAGAAACCATCAAAATAACCACGGAATCTTTGTAGGCTTCAATGACCGGATAGCAATCCTGACCACTGATATTGGTTGAAAGCAGCACTACATCATAAGGCAGACCTTTAAGCGCGTCCTGTATAGAACTGGTCATATCACAACTGTGCCCGAGTTCTCCAAGTTTAGCCGCAATACTCTGCGCAAGATATATTTCATTTTCAATAATCAATATTTTCATTTACTTTGTCCAGTCAAAATAGTTCAATGTGGCACTTGCCATAACGCCAACACCTTCTTTTCTACCGATAAAACCCAGTTTTTCGGTAGTCGTTGCTTTTATATTCATCCGTGAAGAAGATATCTGTAATATTTTACTTAACACTGTTCTCATTTTCCCTTTGTAGCTGTTCAAACGCGGTATCTGTGCTGCAATAGTTATGTCAGCATTGACAATTTCGTAACCCAATTGCTGCAGTTTTAATACCGTTGTTTTTAGCAGCTCTTTTGAATCAATATTTTTATAGGTTTCATCCGTATCCGGAAAAAGCATACCTATATCACCCAAACCTGCCGCACCTAAAAGTGCATCAATCAGTGCATGAATGGCGACATCACCGTCACTGTGTGCCTTAAAACCAAAATCGACATCAATCCGTACGCCGCCTAATACCATCTCGGCACCATCATCAAATGCATGTACATCAAACCCATTTCCAACCAAAGTGGCTGATGAAGGTTTCTTCAGGCATGGCAATCGATTTAAATCTGAGATAAACGTAATCTTGTGCGCATCTTCATAACCTTTTACAAAATAGCGTGTTCCGCCATTGGCAATAATAGCACTGCTCTCATCTGTAAAATCTGTTTCGCTCAATAACGCCGCCTTGAGTACAGCGGTGTCGGAAAGTTGTGGTGTCTGAATACGTTTTACTTCATTGCGGTCAATTGTTTCATTTTGATACAC
>DAOWOG010000174.1 GCA_030642185.1 Helicobacteraceae bacterium
ATCAATCCCGGAAGGGTCGTAAATATAATGGCGATCGTTGCTATATTTGCGGAGTTCCCCATCTCATCTGTCGCATATACGGCAATATTATCAATGGTGTCTTGATCTCCGTGATTATAGAGATGCCTGTGTATATTTTCAACAATAATAATTCCTGTATCGACCAAGAGTCCCATGGTAAGTAAAATAGCGAAAAGAGAGACACGGTTTAATGTCATACCGTAAAAATAAAGCACTACTAATGAGATGGAGATAATCAAAGGCACCGTTGATACAACGATGATAGATTCTTTATTCCCAAGTGTTATCCAGATGAGTAATCCGATGATAAGCATTGAAGCGACAATATTTAAAAGCAACCCATTCACAGAATCATTTGCCCTGTCTCCATCGTCCTTTACTATTTTGTAGTTGATCCCGCTCTTTTCCAAACTGAGCCGGTGTGTTTGGAGAAAGTTTATGACATCAGTTGATACAAATACGGCATTCGTACCGCCAAACTTTGAGATTTCAATTGTTACCATTGGCATTGATGAACTAAAGTGACCATCTTTATCTCTTATTTTCAGATTGACCTCTTTGAGGTTTTGAATATCAAAGCTTTTTTCAATGGTTGCTATCTCTTTTAGATGAATAACAGAGTTGTTATAATTGGCAATAATGATATCTTCAATATCTTCTTTTGTATTGATGCTGTGTTCTATGCCTAGAACTATTAACGTTTCACCATCTTTTGTCGTATCTGAAATATTTGGTACGATCGTTGTGGAGGATTTAATAGCATTTGAAATTTGCACCAAAGAGATGTGATAACCGGATAGTCTATGCAGATCGACTAAAATATTATACTGCTCTTTGTGTCCGCCTTTGATATTGGTTTTTGATACATTGTCAATTCCACTAAGCAGCTGCTCCAACTCTTTAGCTTTATTATAAAGGTCAATCTCATTGGCCTTGCCATCTTGTGAATAAAGAGCAATCGCTATAATAGGAATATCTGCATCTATATCGAATGGTTTGATGATAGGCTGCTTTGCTCCCTGGGGTAAAAGGTCGAGATTTTGAATCACTTTGTCATAGAGCTGAAGATCTGCTTTTTGCTTATCAACTCCTAGATAGTAAGTAACCTGCACCATTCCCACATCATCTTTGGCAATCCCATAAACATATTCGACTCCATCTATCTCTTTTAATTTTTTCTGCATAGGTTCAACGATGATCTTCTTGATCTCTTTGGCACTGGCTCCCGGCATCGGAACGATAACAGCACCTCCACTGACAACAATTTGGGGATTTTCCTCTCTTGGAGTGATCAACAATATGATGAGCCCAATCGTTAAAATCGTCAGTGCAAAAATAGATGTTGCAGGATTATGAACAAACTCTTTAGCTAATTTACCTGCGATGTTTGTCGGTTTGAAATCTTTTTTCATTTGTATCCTTCATTGACTCTCATCCTCAGGACTGTTCTTCCCAGAGTGTCTTTCAAACAGCTTGTTATTGTTATAATTTCTCTCACAGGGAAAAGTTTGTTTTTCTTATTATCTTGTTCCCTATCTTCTGAATTCTTCTTTAGTTTCACTTTTTGGCCAAGGTGTTATTATATGATAATTAGAAAAAATCCAAGCCAAAAAAGTAAGCAAAATATACAATCCACCTATAAAAAAAGCTGTTTTACTTGTGTCGTATATTCATAATATAAAATCAATGCCATCCCCATAAACAATTCAACAATAGCTAAAATTACACTTGTTTTTAGAGTTGGCGTACCTTAAAAATGAGATAATTAATAAAAACAGGCATGAAAGAAAATGTTTTAACAGGAGGGCATCTCTTTTTAGACTTCTTTCAAAACAGCTTACCTATTTTGCGCACTCCCAACCAAAAAAGAATACTCCCAAGAGAAATAACCCCTAAAAAATAAGGCCATAGATCAAAAACATCGGTACCCCTGAAAAAGATACTCTGCGAACCCTCGATGTAATAACGAAGCGGTGAGATGTACGACAGCGCCTCTAAAACGGGGTGCATGGCATATACCGGGGTCCATGCCCCGCTGAGAAAGATCATCGGCATCATGATCAAAATTGCAAGCTGTGCCACCTCCATAATGGTTTTGGATACAGCAGCGACAAAAAGACCGATACCGGCACTGGTAAACGTATAAAAAAAGGTCAGGAGTAAAAAGATGGAAAAAGAACCGTTGAAAGGAGCATCAAAAACCCCAAAGATAACCAATCCGACGGCCATGATTGTACCGGCCATGATAATGAGTACCTGTGAGAGGATCTTAGCCAAAATGATCGTCTTGGCATCTACCGGCATCAACAGCATAAGATCCCATGTGCCATTCTCTTTTTCGTTGACAAACACCGAAGCTGACAGCAGCACGGAGAGGAGTGTAATGATAGCCAGCAGTTCCGTGATGGACATAAAATAGGTAAATTTGGCATTGGGATTAAAGAGTTTATGGTTGTCTATGACAATGGGTGAAAACTCCATGACTCTCTGGAAGTCATAGAGGATGTTTTGCAGATAAAGTTGAGCTAAAAAGGCCTGTGCCGATGCCGTAGTATCGAGAAGCAGGTTCAGCTTGGCTCCTCCTTCTTTATAGATTTTCTTTTCAAAATCGCTTTCAAACACGATCCCAACCATTATCTTTTTATTTTTTATATCTTCAAAGAGCTTTTCCTGTGATGTATAGTGGGTAGGGTGTTGAAAATGCGGGGCATGCAGGTGATTTAAAATTTTTGTACTGATAACACGGGGGCTGTAATCAACCACTCCGACACTGATGTTTCGGGCTTCAAGCGTTATTCCCGCTCCGGCGACATAGATTTCTATGGTAAAGATATACAATATCAGTAGTACAAGACCAGGCATGCGCATGAATTCAAGAAGTTCTTTACCTAAAACAGCCATAAATGCTTTCATTTGAGTTTCTTTCTCAAAAAGAGGTAGGAAAGTGCGAACAAAACAGCCGCATATCCTACTAAAATCAACAGATAGAGAACATTCTGGCTCGCACTAAGTCCATCACCTACCAAAAAGACATCCTGCATCAGATGAGTAAGATACATCACCGGGTAAAGATGTGCCACAACATATGCTTCATCGCCCATAGAGCTGATCGGCATGATCATACCTGAATACAAAAATCCGGGTATCACCGTTATGATGGCAACCAGAATGATCGCTACAATCTGTGTGGAGGTAACAACGGAAGCCAAAAGACCGATAGAAGCACTGATGATCAGATAGATCATAGAAGAGACAAAATAGAGGGTAAAGCTACCCCGAAACGGAAGATCGAACAGATAAACGGCAATAAGCCACAAGATAAGGATGTTGAAACTTTGGAGGAAGAAAATGTGTATCAGCTTGGCGAACAGATACTCCTCCTTCTTTATCGGTGAGGCATAAAAGTTAAAAATAGTCCCTTTCTCTTTTTCCCTGACAACCAAAAATGCCGCCATTAATGCGGGGACAACCAGATAGATAAAAGCGATAAGTCCAGGAATGATCATCTCTTCATCCCGCATCGCCTGGTTAAAAAGATTTCGCTGATTGACAGTGATCAGACTTTTCATATCCAGACGATGTTTGAACTTTTCAAAAAAGAAATCATAGATCGTCCCCATGGCGTACCCTTCAATCGTTTTGGCACGAAGCGGAAAGGAACCATCGGTGAAAACGCCCAGATGGACCTTCTGCCCTTTGGCAAGAAGCTTCTGAAAACCGGGTTCGATGATAATGATCAGGTCTTTTTTATTTTGTTTGATAAGCTGCAGCGCATCGGATTGTGAAAGTGTCTGCACATCGGTATTAAAGTATTTGGAGTGTTCGAATTTGCCGGCAAGCTCATAGGAGAGTTTGCTTCGGTCATTATCGATGATCAGCGTTCTGGTATCGAGCACCTCCATACGAATACCGTAGCCAAAGAGAATGATAAACAAAAACGGGATGCCATAGAGATAGACGATCAGTTTTTCGCGTATCATCTCTTTCATCTCTTTTTTAAAATAGGCCTTGATGACAGAGTATCTCATGCTTCACCATCTGCATCAGGCGTTCTGCAATAGGCCATAAAAATCTCTTCAAACGTTTTGGCTTCACTATGCAGAGCGTAAAGTGCATCGACAGAGTCATCCGCCACTTTTTTACCGTCTTTGAGCAAAACAACCCGATCACAGTAGGCTGCTTCACTCATATAATGGGTGGTGATCAGTATGGAGATATTCCAGTACACCTTGAGTTTATGCATCATCTCCCAAAAGACGGCTCTTGTCACGGTATCGACTCCGGAGGTCGGCTCATCCAGAAAAAGTACGACAGGCTCATGCATCAGTGCCGCTGCAACGGAGAGACGCTGATTGATACCAAGGGGAAGCTCCGTCGGAAGATTGCCCAGAT
>DAOWOG010000271.1 GCA_030642185.1 Helicobacteraceae bacterium
AATCTCTTCTGCATGCTGGGCATTGGCATCAACTACTGTTGCATATATAATCGGTCCGCGCTCAACGGTGATTTCCGTACCGCTATCTGCTGCGCTCACTGCTGCTACAGTAGATGAACCGCTGTTGCACCCGCTCACAAGCAAACTTGCAGCAATAAAAGATATAAAAGTTAATGTCTTCATTTAAGATCCCTAAGTTTTAAGTATCTCATTGTTGCATAGAAGTGTTAGTGAAGTGTTACCAAGCAGCCCTAAAAGTAGTAACCGATTTTAAGTGAAAGAAAATGGTTGCTGGTTGAATCACTTAATCCATAGGCATAGTTGGCAATACCAAACCAATACGGATCAAAACGGTAAAAAGTATAGAGTGAAATATTTTGTATCGCTTCAATATCGCTATAAATACTGTCACTGTAAAAATAAGAGATACTCCCGTAAAGATTTGAGGTCAAATCGGTCCCTGCACCGGCATTCAGGGCATGGGTATTTTGATAGCTTACACTATTTTCCACATCGCTGTCATTGATCATGGTATAACCATAGCCGCCAAAAAACGAAAATGCATTAAATGCATAATTCAGATTTGCCGATAGCATATAATCCGCTGCTTCATTGCCCAGTCCACTTTCATAAGTGGGTAAAATCACTCCGGTACCCAGGCGCAATCCAAGTGAAGAAGCCGGAAAAAACTGATAATACACTGCCAGTACCGTATCATTAAGACCGTTGTTTGAATAGGATTCGCTGCTGGACGTAAAATACGAAATCACTGCCTGAAAAGAGAAGTTTTTGTAATAGTAGTCAAATTGAAATTCTGTGTTATAAGTGTCTGTCAGTTCATTGGTCTTATAGTCGATCTGCGAAAAACTCCCGCCGAAGATCATATCATAGTGATGATGATTTACCAGTGATCTTATACTGCACCCGCTGATATCTACCAACTCGGTCAAAGACGTATCAGGACATTGATCATAAGCATCTTCCACACCATCGAGATCACTGTCCTCATAGGCATAAATACGTGTACTTAAAAGGATAAAATAAATTATACGGCGCACATTTATTACCTTTCAATTAGCCATTAACGATTCCCATGGGGCTTTGTTCCTGAAGGCGGACCGCCCTGGCCCGGACCATGCTTCTGCTGAAACTGATCCAATCCCTGACGCTGATTCATCTGTTCATTTTTGCCCATGCTGCCCATTTGATTCATCTGCTGCTGCTGTTTGAGCGGAATATGCTGCTTGGCACTTCCCTGCAGAGCGTTTTGTGCCATCTTATCATCCTTATGCGCGCTACTCCGTTGTCGGCGCAATTGATTAATGGCGGCACTGCGTTGCTGAGCATTCATTGTACTCAACTGTATTTTTATGGCATTCATTATCTCGACACGCTCAGCCGGCGAAGCTTGTTGCAGCGTAGCAATCTGCCTGTCAAGCGGACTTTGCGCCATAAGTGAAGTATAAATACCTAAAAAGAAAATTATAGCAATAAAACAGGTTTTCTTCACTTTCTCACTCCTTTTCTAACTGTATTGTATCACTATGCCGTAAAAGTGTTAGTCAAGTGTAAGCGCTTTCAAATCAAGCACAACGGTTGTTCCTGTACCAATCTCACTGGAGAGTTTTATTTTGATGTTCATCGCATCACATAATTTTTTAACGCTGTGCAGGCCGATACCGATACCGCGTTCATGCTCTTTATAAAAACGCTCAAAAGCTTTTTCAGGATGCGCTATCCCTATCCCCGTATCTTTTATCTCAAGTCCGCCATTTTCAAGTTTTACGGTAACACTGCCTCTTTTTGTATTGTACTTTGCAGCGTTACTTAACAGGTTGTCAACAATGCGGCCAAAAGCATCCCTGTTCATATGTACTGACTGAGCACTGCCTTCAAACCTGAACGAAAGCGCAGGATAAAGTTTTTCCATTATGGCCATACGTTCCAGAACAACATCCTTTGCGTCAAAGCGATCGGAGTGCAGTTGATGTTGATTCTGATAGCTTCGCAGATTATTCTGCAGTGAGAGTATCGTCTCGATTCCCAGCTCTATCCGATCAATCTTTTTCTGCTCGCTTTGAGGGCAGTTGAGCATACGGGTATTGAGCCGTAAAGACGCAAGCGGTGTATTAAAATCATGCAATATATCTTTGATAAACTCTTCGGTCAATTTCAATGCTTCTCGCAGCGGATGCAGTGCATAAAATGAAAACAGTACAGAGAGCAGGATAATGACCAAAATGACAACACCATATTGCCACAGCAGTTTTATCTCCTGATCTTTCAGCAGTTTTGCATATTCATCCTGTGCAAGCATAATCTTAAGTGCGAACTGCTGAGAGTCCGGTATCGAAAAAAGGGTATATAGTTCCTGCTCATTCTTTAACAGACTAAAGAGTTCGGCCTGATCAAGCGGTACGAAATCTATCTGAAATTCATTGCATTGAAGATTAAAGCTGCACAGTTTCATCTGAGTAAAAAGTCTCTCATCAAGTGCATTCTCTTCTTTTTTATACTGAGCATAAAAGAGCAGTGTACTCAGCAAAGAGAGGGAGAGAAAAAAGAGTAAAAAACTTTTTCCGAATGATTCGGCTTCAACATGCTTCAAGACGATATCCTACGCCACGAATATTTTTGATAGGCAATAAAGTGCTCTGTTTAAGTTTGTTGATGTGAACCCGCAGCGCCGTATCCGTCGGATTTTCCAGACAATCAAACAGTAGAGTTTTATCAATGGTGCGCCCGATATTACGTATAAAAAGCTCTAAGAGTGCCATCTGAATCTCACTTAAAGAGAGAAATTCACCATTTTTGTACACGTCTCTGCTTTGGGGATTATAACGGATCTCTCCGCAAACGACCTGGTTTTGCAGTGACGAGAACTTTGCCTTGACACGAAGAAGAAGCTCTTCAGGGAAAAACGGTTTTTTCAGATAATCATCTGCTCCAAGCTCAAACCCTTTGGTGATGCTGTTTAAATCCACCAGTGCACTGATATAAATAACCGGCGTTTTATCATCGGCACTGCGCAGCTGTTCTAGCAGTTCGAAACCATTGATCCGAGGTACATTGATATCAAAAACATAGAGATCATAGCGTTCATTAAAACTGAGTTCAGCCGCTTCATCACCATCACTTGCAAGATCAACACGATAGCCTTCATTTTCCAGAAGTTCCTGCACCGTTTCACCTAAAACCCGATCATCTTCCATCAGTAATATCTTCATAAGAGTGCATTTTACTACAGGACACCTCTAAAAACCCTAGTTAGTCTCAGCGAT
>DAOWOG010000334.1 GCA_030642185.1 Helicobacteraceae bacterium
GGTATACTTTTGGGAAAAAGAGGAGATCGAGCAGACCTATTTTCAAAAAAGTATGGAAAATTTTGAGAAGCTCAATGCCGTCTTTGACACAATCAGTTCTCAGGTGTTTATCGAAAATATGAATCGAACCCTTGAGCAGAGGATGATGATTTTTGATACGATCATTGAACGTGAACAGAAAGCTGTTGAGAGCGCTTCGCTTCAGGTACGCCAGGGCATCGAAGAAGCTGCTGTTATCAGACAGCAGCAAGAGGTGTTGTTTGACACGCATAAAGAGATGATTGAGCAGATGCGGCAGTTTACGATGATGCTCGAAGAGAGCGGAAAAGAAGTTGCACTGAGCAATGAACTGCTCGGAAACAACCAGAACGGTATGCAGGAGATTTCACGGCAGTTGAGCGGAAATATCGAACAGTTGAATACGGCACTCGTACATATCAGCGCCGAGAATATTCAAAATGTCTACAGCGGTGTCATAGAAAACATTGAAACCATGAAAAGTGATATCGATCGTATCGGTGCATCTTTTGATCAACGTTTGAATGATTTTGATGCAGAATTTTTAGTGAAACTCAAAGAGACGCTGAAAATGATCGATCATGAGACTTCTGAAATCGTAACGCAGCTCTCTGAACTTAAACAGGACGAAGATAAAGCATTATGATTTTTAACGATAAACGCAGGGAGGAAGAACAGAACTTTTGGATCTCCTATGCCGACTTGATGGCAGGACTTCTGTTCGTCTTTATTCTGTTGATCGGTGCGATTGTCATTAAGTATGTTTTCATCCAGACCGACCTGCAGGCTATCCGTGTGGACCTGCAAAAAGAGAAAGAGGCACTGGGTCTCAGTGAAGAGGCACTGGCGCAAAAGAAGCAGCGGGTACAGGAGTTTAAAGAGTGGCTCGATGCGGCACGAAAAGAAAACATACATCTCGCATTTGAACTCAGACAGCTTCAGGAAAACTATGCGGCGACACAGCAGGCACTGGTGAAAAGCCTGACCGAGAGTGAAGAAAATGCGAGAATACTTGGTATGCGTGAAGCAGAGATCGCTACCAAGATTGGGCAGATCAGTCTCAATACAACCGAGATAGAAAAGCTCAAGCGTCTGCTCTTTGATTATGAGTTGCGTGAGAAGACACTGACAGATTTGAATAAAGAGCTTCGAAACTCTTTTAATATTGCGCAGGATAAGAACAGGGAACTCACAGAGAAACTCACTTCATCGCAAAAACAGCTGGAGCAGAACGTACATGTGATCAAACTTCATGATGAAGAGTTGGCAATGCTTGAAGCAAAACTGCTTGAAAAGAGCAAGGCGCATCAGAAACTTGTTGAAGACCTTAACATTACCAAAGTCAAAATACAGAATCTCACGGGCATCAAGGTCAAAGTTGTCGGTCGGCTGAAAGAGGAGCTCGGAGATTCCATTCAAATCGATACGAAAACGGGTGCGCTTCGTTTTTCTTCCAACATTTTGTTCAACCAGGGAGCGCATAGGTTAAAAGAGGGTGCGAAAAAGGAGTTGAGCAAGATTTTGCACCGTTATATCAGTACACTGCTTTTGGATGAATCGATCCGGCGCTATATTGATATTATTACGATCGAGGGACATACCAATTCCGACGGAAGTTACCTTTATAACCTGGCCCTTTCGCAAAAACGGGCACTGGCCGTGATGGAGTTTCTCTATTCGCTTGATTTTGCAAGTGAACAGTTGTTCAGGAGTTATCTGAGTGCAAGTGGAAGGGCCTTTGCCGACCCTGTAGTAAATAAAAACGGTATTGAAGATAAAGACGCTTCAAGGCGGATCGAGATCAAATTCAGGATAAAAAGCGAACAGGCGGTCAAAGAGCTTGAAAACTTTTTAAATCGGCAGGAGTAAACGATGTCAGTCGATAACGAACCGCTTTATGTCCCGGTTGAACTTCAGGCCCTGCGTAAACGGCTGGAGCTTCAAAAAGAGCGTCAAAAACGTGTCGAGATGATACTGCATGCCAAACCAAAAGGTTTTAGAGCACTGCTGCAAAAGTGGTTTGGAAAATAGTATACTTGCAACTATAAACCCTCCAAGGCAGTTACACGATGAAACTCTCTCACCTTAGACAGATCACACAATATTTACAACAGTTCCGCCATATCAATGCAATCCACCGAATTGCCGACAGTGTGATCAAAATTGTCTTTAATGGCGATGAAGTTGTCTATTTTAATATGTAAAAAGGCAATGCCTTTATCTCAAAATGCAAGCGTGAAACAGGCCGCAGCAAGGTTTATCAGGCTCCCTTTGATGTGTTGTTGGCCAAACGTTTCAATCGCTCGAATATTACCGATATATCTCTGTATCATGACGATAAGATCATTCGGATTTCCGCTTCATTAAGCGGGGCCTATAAAGCATCACAAACGGTACTGCAGCTGGAATTTACCGGTAAAACAACCAATGCGATTATCCTTGAAAGTGATGAGATTGTCCTCGAAGCACTGCGGCATGTCGATGCGCAGACTTCGTACCGCATCGTAAAAGTGGGCTCAGAACTGCTTGCTCCTCCACCACTGCCGTTTACGCCTAAAGAGTATCCGCTCTCTGATGTTGAAGCATTCATGTATGAAACCTGTGAGGAAGAGGAACAGCAGAGATTAAGCAGGATCAAGAAGCAGAAGCTTTTGCTGCTGCAAAAGAAAATGCAAAAGCTTGAAAAGCACCTAAATCAGCTTGGTGATGAAGTGATTTTGGGTGAGGAAGTGACACAGCTGCAGCATTACGGAAATCTTGTCCTTTCCAATCTGCACCGTATCAAACCCTATATGAAAAA
>DAOWOG010000251.1 GCA_030642185.1 Helicobacteraceae bacterium
CGGCTCTTTGAACATCGACCAAAGAGTTGAGCATCAGACGCATATCTGATTGCAGTTGTGCTTTATGAAGTTTGTCTGCTGCGAAAAGTGAGGTACTCATCATTGTCGCCATTAGAATAGATAAAAGTATTTTCATTAATTTCTCCTAGTACTGAATAATTTCTTTGGTGTACTCGTTTAACACCAAAGTCTTTGCTGAATCTTTGACTTTCTTTTTCGCTTTGCGCTTACCGCCATAGAACTTTTTAAATTCCGGCTTGAATGCCTTGAAGTATTCATGGAATTTATCCGGACCAAGTACTCCGACGGCCCAGATACTGTCATCTTCCGCAACTTCAATGACGATAGCCGGTAACGGCTCTTCAGCAGGTCCTGACAGACGTTTATTTCCCTGCGCCGGATCAAAGGCTGACAGGTGGGATGAGCAGACAATAACACTGCTTTTTTCATAGGATGCTGTCGGTGTTTTTGCATCAACAAATTGTAGCATACTGTCATCCGGCGTCGGGTGTGCCAACTGGTGTGAACATATGGCGGAGAATGCTACGATCGTTCGATCTTTGCCGACACCGCTTTTCCAGATATACTCTTCACCGTCACTTGTACTCAATTTGACATCCTTTGAAGTTGCGCCATTGAGGTCCAGTAAAATTGCCGGTGTAGATGCAAATGGATAATTGAAGACATAGTTAATCTCTTTTTTAAGTGCAGATACTTTTAATGGTGCACCTGCTCCGTCTGTCAACTGTACACGCTCATAAGCTATATACTGTTTTCCGTTGCTTGCATAAAGTTTTTGTTGCAACAGAGACGGCGATACTGCGATAAGCGCACCTGCTCCGGCAACTTTTAAGAAATTTCTTCTTTCCATTACTTTCCTTTTTTAGTGGGTTAAACGTTTAAATAAGGGTTTATTCAGTGTTACAAACACTTATATAAGCGATAATATCGTGACAGGACTGTCACGATATTTAGAAGATGGAAGCTTATGCGAAAAGATCACCCATAAGACCACGATACCAGTCGCGAAGTGCTTTTGCAGTACCTTTTGAACGGTAGAGACCGTTTTTCTCTTTAGGAACGTGTCCTTTACCTTTAATAACAGCACCTGTCCAGCTGAACTCATGAACAACTCTGACAGCCTGTTCAGGATTATCGCCGACCATTGAGAAACAGACGTTACCCGCTGGATCCGGCTTGCTTTTAACCGGAAGTGTATAAGTACCGCCTTTAAGACGTGCAGCGATCTCTTGAGCACACATACGCCCTGCCCAGTTTGCTGTTTGACCACTTGGAGGGATCGCATGACCGACAACATCACCGACCGCGTAAATATCTGCATCTGTTTTAGTAGCAAAAGTACAACCGGCCATTTTAACTTTACCGAATGTGTCTTTTGTGACTTCCAAACCGGCCATTGTGATAACATCACTTGCTTTGTTAAGCGGCATAAGGTTCAGTACTTCATATTTATGTGTTTTTGTGACAGGTTTCATGATCTCATCACCAAGATCATCTTTTTTACCTGTTCCGATCTGCTCAATATAAGTAATCACTTTTTTAGAAACATCGACATCAGTGATTTTTGAATTTGGCAAGTGTACGATTTTATCACCGTAGATATCTTTCCATGACTGAAGGAATGCAGCTTTTTTGGAGAAACCGGTACCTTCCGTCATAACGATAACTTTACCTTCAATCTCTTCTTTGTTCATGAAAGTTGCGATCATCGATGCACGTTCACCCGGAGCCGGAGGACAACGGAATTTACCTTTAGGAACAGTAATAATAACATCACCGTCTTCCATGTTGTTCAGGTTACGCTCTAAAATAATATGCTCACTGCCTGGAATCAATGCAGCCGGTGCTGCACGTTTAACTGCTGCGATCTTCTTCGCATCCCATGTTGGGAACTGCGCTTCATAGTTGTAACCGATACCCGGAGAAAGAACAAGAATATCATACCCTACAGCACCGTTTGTAGTTGTTACAACTTTTGCTTTACGATCGATCGCCTGAACTTCGCCCTGAAGCCAGTTATAACCATGCTTTTCAATTGGTTGAGCATAATCAAAAATGAATGTGCCAAGTGTCATACCCTCAAGCTTACCGAGGTAAGTGTTAGATACCGGACAAGACATAAATGTATCATTTTTCTCGATAACAAGGATATCCATATTTTTATCGAGTTTTTTCAGGTTGTTGGCAACCGTCATACCACCGATACCGCCACCGATGATGACTACTTTATGCTTACCCATAATTTTTGCTGCTGCTCCTGCTGCTGCCGTAGCTGTTTCTGCAGCATCTGCTTTAGTTGCACATCCAGTCAATGTTGCAGCTGCTGCAACTGTTGCTGCACCTGCAACACTCATTTTAAGCATATCACGACGATTCATATCCATAGGTAACCCCTTTAATGTTAGTTCATTCAATTATAAGAAAATGTGAATGAAATAGAATGTCCTAATATTATAAAAATTAATCTTAACAAGCCCTTAACAGTAAAGAATTTATCACATTTTTGCTTTATGTGATACGTATGTGATGAGAAACATTTTATCATATAATGTTATGTATTAGTATCACAAATTCTTGTTTTTTTAAGGCTTGTCTGGACTAATTTTATTTTTTCAAGATTGAAACCAACTCCTTAAGATTTTAAATCATTTTACTAGTTCATTTGGTTATACTCTTATTACTTCTATATACGCCACATCTAAATAGGCTAATAATAAAGAGAAAAGATGAAAAAGACAATTACATTGATCGGTAATGGAAATATGGCGCTCTCCATCGCCAAAGGTTTGAAGTCTGCCTACACTATTGAAGTCGTCGGAAGAGACCCCGGACACTTGAAGGATTTTGAAAAAAAGCTGGGGTTCAGTGTTGCCAAACATCAAATCGATAATTTTGACATCAGTGACAGAACAGTCATTTTATGTGTCAAGCCGGCTAATATTGTCACCGTGGGCAGTCAGCTCAAAGGTGAGGCAGCCGTACTTTACTCCGTACTTGCAGGTACGACACTGAAATCACTTTCTGCCAATATAGCAGCCAGGTCAATTGTCCGCACTATGCCCAACCTTGGCGCAAGTGTCGGACGTTCCATGACAACACTGACCGGAGATCCTGCCTCCCAGCGTGAAGCAATAGAACTTTTTAAAGCGATAGGTTCCACCTTATGGCTGAACAGTGAAAAAGAGCTTGATATTGCTACGGCACTTGCCGGAAGCGGACCGGCCTATCTGGCCCTCATGGCAGAAGCGCTCAGTGACGGCGCCGTTAAGCAGGGTTTAAAGCGTGATGATGCCATGACGATCATGCGCGGTCTCTTTGGCGGGTTTGGCGAACTGATCCAAAATCAGCATCCTGCCCTGCTTAAAGACGCGGTCATGAGCCCGGGCGGAACGACAGCGGCCGGCTATGGCGCACTTGAAGACGCTAATGTCCGTGCAGGATGTATCAATGCAGTTGAAAAAGCCTA
>DAOWOG010000286.1 GCA_030642185.1 Helicobacteraceae bacterium
GTAATTGGCTTCGCGAGATGATGCCATGGATTGCAAAAAACAAAAACGTAGACACTTCTAAAAATTAAAATAGCAGCGCATCTTCTGCGTTTCCTCGCCGCTCGACGTACCTGCGTACGCCTTCGGGCTCGGCGCCTTGAACCTACACTACTCTTTTAATTTTCCAAAATAAAATAGCGACGCACTTGCTTCCTCACTATGTTCCATGCAATTGCATTATCTCTCTAAAAGAATCAATATTACCATTCCCAAGGATCTGCTTGTCTCCATTGATAACTTTGTCAAGGAGAAAGGAATCAGCAGAAGTCTATTTATTCAAAAAGCGGCAAAACAGGCCTTATTCTGAATAACTCCCTGCAATATTAATTGCCTTATTATCCTTTCTTCATTACAATGCCATCACAAATTTGTAGATTATTAGGGTTTTATGGCACATCACAGACAGACTCGGCGTTCTAAAAAGTTTTTTCAGAAATTCACTGTTTTTTTACATTGGGTCTATTGGACGATGGCGATTGTTTCCGTTTTGGTATCAGCGGGGGTCGTAGGCTATTTTTCAGGTTATAACGATGGTCTGGATGATTGCTCTTACACGCTTCAGGTGGAGAGAAAACGTGCCAATAATCTGCAGGAACAGCTAAGACAGATGACAGTGAAAACAGCTCGGCATGAGTACGATGATCAGCCGGCAACCATCAAAAAACCGCCTGAAGGTCCGAAACGGGTAGTTAAACGTACGGTAGAGAAACCAAAGCTGGCAATTATCATTGATGATGTCTCTTTTGCCCGTGATGTGCAGCATATAAAAAAGCTGGGTATTCCTTTGACAATGTCCTTTCTTCCTCCCAATATCAGACATCCCAATTCAGCACTGCTGGCGGCAAAAGAGCCATTTTATATGGTTCACCTTCCTTTGGAAGCCCGAAGTTTTAAAAATGAAGAGCCTTTGACACTCTATGTCAATGATTCCAAAGAAAAGATCGCACAGCGTGTCAAACAGATCAAAGAACTTTTTCCGAATGTGAAATATATTAATAATCACACCGGCAGTAAATTTACCGCAAGTGAAGACGCGATGAACAGGCTTATTTACGCCCTTAACAATCAAAACATCAATTTTATTGACAGCCGTACAACCAGTAAAACTACCGTGCCGAAGGTGATGAAAAACTTTGGTAAACCTTATGTTGCACGTGATGTTTTTTTGGATCATAACCCCGAGGTCGCATCCGTCAAAAAACAGATCAAAGAGGCAATCAGGCTTGCAAATAAACATGGTTCAGCCATTGCCATAGGGCATCCGCACAAAAGAACGCTTCAGGCACTCAGAGAGTCGAAAAAACTGTTTGACAGTGTCGAACTGGTTCAGATAAATTCATATTATTAAGTTTTTTTGATGGCTTTACAGATAGGATTGATCAAACAGCATATTGACGCGCTCGATGTGATGAGAAAGTATCCTGAGCCACTCTACTGTATTGGCCATACCGAACTGCTTGAAAGATTAAAGATTTCCATCGTCGGCTCACGCCGTCCCAGTGCCTATACACAACAGGTTACGTATGAACTCGCAAGCAAGCTTGCTGCTGCCGGTGTCTGTATCGTCAGCGGTGCGGCAATGGGTGTGGATGCTGTTGCCCATAACGGAGCAGGTGCCTTAAATACGATTGCCGTGATGGCAAATGGTCTGGATATCCGCTACCCAGCTGTAAACCGTTCCCTCATTGAAGCGATTGAAACAGATGGTCTGGTTTTGAGTCAGTATGGTGCCTCTCAGAGAGCTGCTAAGTGGAGTTTTGTTGCACGAAATGAACTGGTTGTTGCTTTGGGCGAAGTGTTGATCGTTACTCAGGCAGATCTTGAGAGCGGCAGCATGCGCAGTGTCGAATATGCTCTGAAAATGGGTAAAAAAGTCTATGTTATCGCCCACCGTATCGGTGAAAGTGAAGGGACTAATGCACTGCTTCGAGAAGGAAAGGCAGAGGCGATTTACAATATCGATACTTTTGTAGAAAAGTATGGCAAGGCGGCCAAACATATCAAAGATGAATTTTTAACATTTTGCCAAAATGCACCAAGCTACGAAGAGGCAGTCAAACATTATCCTCAGGAGGTCTTTCAGTATGAACTGGAAGGCAAAATTGAGGTCATTGCAGGCAGTGTTGTCGTTGTTTGATATTCCTGTACTCATTAAATTAAAAGGAAAAAAATGAAAAAAATTCTTATATTGTTACTGCTTGTATACTCCGTACTTTTCGCTGAATATACGGCACCTATGCAGATGAAAGGTGCAACTGCGGTAGATTCCAAACAGGCCTATGCTCTCTATGAGGAAGGAAAACTCTTCCTTGATGTCAGACCTTACAACATGGTTAAACAACAGGGCAAGATCAAAGGGGCGGCAAATATCTATGTGGACCATTTGAATGAGAAAGAACTTTCAAAACTTATGGGTAAAAATACGCCTGTTATCGTTTATTGCAACGGTGTAGGGTGCTCTTTGACCCCTGAAGCGATAGTAATGATGGTCAACTGGGGTTATACAAAAGTCTATTATTACAGAGATGGTTATCCGGCATGGAAATACTATGGATTGCCGCTACAGTAACACTATTAAGCTAAGAATTTTTTTTCGGGGATGCGACTTTAGTCGCATTAAAAAGCCAGTCAGTCCTTCACTGTAAGACTAAAGTCTCACCCCCGATGTAACATAATCATATTTTTAGGGATTTTACTTTCTTAGCTTAATGGCATTGCAGGTGTCCTAAATGATGAGCATAGCATCACCGTAAGAATAGAAGCGGTATTTGTTTTTAATGGCTTCATCGTACAATGCCAGCGTCTTTTCCAGTCCGACAAAAGATGCGACAAGCATCAGAAGCGTTGACTGAGGAAGATGAAAGTTTGTTAAAAGATAGTTGACGCGTTTAGGCGGATTTGCCGGATGTAAAAAGAGGTTGGCCTCTCCGGAGGGTTGATCAGTACGTACATAGTACTCTACCGTGCGTGTGGATGTTGTACCGACACATAGAAGCGGTTGATCACTTTTAATAATCTCAATTGCTTCTTTAGAGAGTGAGTAGTACTCGGAATGCATCGGATGATCGGTGATGATCTCGCTCTCTACCGGTTTAAAGGTTCCCGCTCCGACATGGAGGGTGACGAAAGCA
>DAOWOG010000156.1 GCA_030642185.1 Helicobacteraceae bacterium
GAGTTTACAAGAAAATTTAGCGTTCAGCTAAAAGGCTTGCCTCGTGAGTTTTTTATTAGAATTTTTTTGTTCGGTGACTATTTCATTACGTCGAAGTTTATCTAGTATGAAGAGGTCAAAGTAGATCAAAAGTATGATTTATTTGAGCCTAATTTGGGCACAGTTGAAAAAAATAGTTTGGATAAGTCCCTGAATAAAGGGTAAGTAGTGGTACCACGGGCCGGACTTGAACCGGCACGCCCGAGGGCGGGGGATTTTGAATCCCCTAAGTCTACCATTCCATCACCGTGGCATATGTTTGGAGACGAAATAATAGTCATTTATTGCTTAAATCCGGATTATGCAAGAAAATAGTGTTAACGGATCTTTTTTGCTATAATCACCCCTAATTAACGTTAATCAGGACTCTATACTTTGCGTGACGCTTTATTTATAACTTCATTTGGAATTTTACTTTATCTCGGTTTAGCGACCATTGTCGGGGATGCCGGCTCGATCGGCAAATATGGTGCCGTATTTGCAGACGTCAACCGTGAAATGTTCGGATATATCTCTTTTGTCTATCTTTTTGCACTGTTGGTGCCTATGTTTCTTTGGTATCGTCATCGTGTTTTTAATCTTGAAAAAAGCATCTCCATCGTATTGCTCTTTTTCTCTTTACTGATTTTTCAGGCGCTGGTTGCAGAAGGTCTGCTTAGAGGATTCCTGGGTGCCGGTTTTGTTGACTTTTTGAAACCCTATATCGGCTCGTTCGGTCTATGGATATTTTGGGTGATCGCCACTGTTGTCTCGCTGGTGATCATGATGGAACGCAGTATGCAGGAAGTGATCAGCTCAATCAAACGCCCGAATCTTAAGCTGCCTTATCGAAATAATGATGAGGTTAAAAAGCCAAAGGCATTAAAAAGAAAAAGGGCAGCTGCCAAATCCAATGCAGTAGAAGAAGATATTGTTGATGTCGAACCTATCGTGGAAGAAGAGGCCCTGGCGGATCAGCCGGTAGCTGATCTGTTTCCGGATAAGTCAGAGCCAATAATAACGATTAAAAAAGTAAAAGCGAAAGAGGAAAAACCACATAACATCGTCTCGTTAGCCAACAAAAGTAAAGAAAAAAAGCATACCGTGATCGTCGATGAACTTGAAGAAAATAAAAAACTTCAGGACCAGATCGAAACCGGCAAGACCGTCAAGCCTAAAAACTTTAAATTGCCCAGCATCGATTTTCTGCAAAAAGCCCCAAAAAAGGGCAACAGTGTAGATGAACAGGAACTGGATGACAAGATTGGAGATCTTATCGACAAGTTAGCCCATTTCAAGATCGACGGTGACGTGATCCGCACCTATGCCGGACCGGTTGTCTCTACTTTTGAATTCAAACCCGGTCCTCATGTCAAAGTCTCACGGATCTTGAATCTTCAGGATGATCTTGCCATGGCGCTCAAGGCTGAAAGCATCCGTATTCAGGCACCGATCCCGGGTAAAGATGTCGTAGGGATCGAAATCCCGAATAAAACGGTTGAGACGATCTATCTGCGCGATATTTTTGATAGTAAACTCTTTAAAGATGCCTCGTCTCCGTTGACGATCGTTTTAGGAAAAGATATTGTCGGTAAACCGTTTATTACCGATCTTAAAAAGCTGCCGCATCTGCTGATTGCCGGAACTACCGGAAGCGGTAAAAGTGTCGGCATCAATGCGATGATACTCAGTCTGCTCTATAAAAATTCTCCCGATAACCTGAGACTGCTGATGATCGATCCGAAAATGCTGGAGTTTTCGATTTATAATGATATCCCGCATCTGTTGACCCCGGTCATTACAAAAGCAAAACAGGCGATTGCGGCCCTCTCAAACATGGTTGCCGAGATGGAACGCCGTTATCAGCTTATGAGTGAATCACGTACCAAAAACATTGAAAACTATAATCAAAAAGCGAAAAAAGAGGGTGCTGAGATTTTCCCCTATATCGTTGTCATTATCGATGAGCTCGCCGACTTGATGATGACCAGCGGTAAAGAGGTGGAACACTCCATTGCCCGTCTGGCTCAGATGGCGCGGGCTTCGGGGATTCACCTCGTCGTTGCAACACAGCGTCCGTCTGTTGACGTTGTAACAGGTCTGATTAAAGCCAACCTTCCGTCACGTATCAGTTATCGTGTCGGTCAGAAAATAGACAGCAAGATCATTCTCGATACACAGGGTGCCGAATCGCTTCTTGGCCGCGGTGATATGCTTTTTACCCCTCCCGGAGTGACAGGACTTGTCCGTATCCATGCGCCTTGGAGTACGGAAGAGGAGATCGAAAAGATTGTGGAGTTCCTTAAAATGCAGCGTGAACCTCAATATGATAAATCCTTTTTGGCAGAAAGCAGTGAATCAGGAGCATCCAAGTCTGCTGATGGAACGATGGATGAGATGGATGAACTATATGAGGAAGCAAAAAATGTCGTTTTGACAGATCGTAAAACTTCCATCAGCTATCTTCAGCGTAAACTTCAGATCGGCTATAATCGTTCGGCCCGTATTATCGAGCAGATGGAACAGCGCGGTATTCTCTCATCTCCCAATGCAAAAGGCAATCGCGAGATTGTCGGAGGGTAACCTTTACCTACTTGTTACTTTTCTAAACATAAAAACAAGCTCTTTTGTGCAGGGTGTTTAATTTAGTAACACTCTGTCTTTATCTTCTATTTCTTGCGCTATAATCACGTAAATTATTTAGAACAGGAATCAATATGGCCTTTTTAGAAGATTACAAAGCACACATTGCTGAACGCGAAACGTTAGGCGTTCCACCACTTCCACTTACCGCTGAACAGACAGCAGAGGTAATTGAACTTATTAAGAGTGATTGTACTGATGAGTTGTTAGATCTTTTGACAAATCGTGTTCCGCCGGGTGTTGATGACGCTGCTTATGTCAAAGCGGCGTTTTTAAATGATGTAGCAGCCGGTAATACAACGGTATCTGCAATTGCTCCTGAAGAAGCAGTCCAAAAACTGGGAATGATGCTTGGCGGTTACAATGTTAAACCACTGATTGACGCTTTAAATTCAGACAATGACAAAGTTGTTGCTGCTGCAATCGAAGCACTAAGTCATACTCTTCTTGTTTATGATGCATTTAATGATGTTGAAGAGTTACATAAAGCTGGAAATGCAGCTGCAACTGAAGTGATGACTTCATGGGCAAACGGTGATTGGTTTACTCAGAAGCCGGAACTGGCTTAAAAAATTACTATTACCGTTTTCAAGGTAGAGGGCGAAACTAATACTGATGATCTTTCTCCTGCATCTGAAGCATTTACTCGTTCAGATATTCCACTTCATGCAAACTCTTTGCTTATCAATAAAATGGATACTCCGCTTGAAGATATCGCTAAACTCAAAGAGTTGGGTCACACAATCGCTTATGTCGGTGATGTTGTCGGTACCGGCTCTTCACGTAAATCAGGTATCAACTCTGTTCAATGGCATATGGGTAATGATATTTCGGGTGTTCCGAACAAAAAAACCGGTGGTGTTGTTCTTGGGTCTACTATCGCTCCAATTTTCTTTGCAACTTCTGAAGATTCAGGTGCATTGCCTTTAGAGCTTGATGTAGCAAATATGAATACAGGTGATGTTGTTGACATCTATCCATTTAAAGGTGAGGCTGAGAAAGACGGTGAAGTAATTGCTACTTTTAAACTAAACCCAAATACTCTGCCGGATGAAGTTCGTGCCGGTGGTCGTATTCCATTAATCATTGGCCGTGGTCTGACGTCTAAAGCTCGTGGTGTTTTAGGTATGGGTACTACTGATATGTTTATGGTTGCCAAGCAGCCGGATGATAATGGCAAGGGTTATACGCTTGCACAGAAAATGGTGGGTAAAGCATCTGGTCTTGCCGGTGTTCGTCCAGGTATGTATGTCGAGCCTGAAATGAGTACTGTCGGTTCTCAAGATACAACAGGTCCTATGACAAGAGATGAGATCAAAGAGCTTGCAGCACTTGGTTTCAATGCAGACCTTGTTATGCAATCTTTCTGTCACACAGCAGCGTATCCTAAACCGTCTGATGTTGTAATGCACCACTCTCTTCCTGATTTTATCTCTAACCGTTCCGGTGTCGCACTTCGCCCGGGTGATGGTGTTATCCACTCATGGTTGAACCGTATGGTACTTCCGGATACTGTCGGTACCGGTGCAGATAGCCATACACGTTTTCCACTTGGTATCTCTTTCCCTGGTGGTTCAGGTATCGTTGCATTTGCCGGTGTTACAGGTTCTATGCCTCTTACAATGCCAGAGTCGGTACTTGTACGTTTCTCAGGTGAGATGCAGCCGGGTATCACTTTGCGTGACCTTGTAAATGCCATCCCGTATGTTGCGATTCAAAAAGGTCTTTTGACTGTTCCCAAAAAGAACAAGGTAAACATCTTCGCCGGTCGTATTTTAGAGATCGAAGGTCTTCCTGATCTTAAAGCAGAGCAGGCGTTTGAGCTTTCTGATGCATCTGCTGAGCGTTCTGCTGCTGCATGTACCGTTCTTTTAAATACTGCACCAATCGAAGAGTATTTAAAATCAAATGTAGTACTTCTTGAGTCTATGATCGCAGACGGTTACGAAGACAAGCGTACGATCCAACGTTTTTTCCTTGGCTGAATCGGGGATAATAATTCCGCCCTTGGTTGTGGATTCTTCTTCAACACGTTTTACCAAAATTCGATCATTTAATGGTCTGAGCTTCATTGTGCAAAATCTCCTCTTAAGAATATTAAATTTTATTATTTAAAAATCCATGTTCAGAATAAAATTATAGC
>DAOWOG010000128.1 GCA_030642185.1 Helicobacteraceae bacterium
ACAGAACTCTACGACCGGCTATCAGGATGCAAATTATTTCAATTGCTGAACAATTTAATAAGCTGAAAGAGGAAAATGAGTTTGAACTTCTGTCTCAAATAAATAAAGATGACCTAAAAGGTTTAAATGCAGTTAGAAACTTCATCGCTCATGACTATGACAGTGTAGATGATGAGATTTTGGAAACAGTTTTACGCGTACATATTCCAAAAATAAAAAATCAAGTCAGTAAGTTATTACCTGCATAACTTAAAATCTATGATTATCATGAATTCTAAATCTGCAATAAAACCTTCGATCTCGGGAATGACATCATTTTCAAGCAGGTCGGTCAAATCTTCAATATTACTCATTTTATGTTCCTTTATTTTTCAAATTGTATCGCAATGTCGCTCGATTTCTTTAATACAGATTTTTTAACAGACTTTCTAAAAAACTACCCATACACATCTCAACCATAGCCATATAAAAATGATTGTTTACTATTCATTTATAAAGTTATTGCACTTGATGTGTTATCATAAAATCACTAATTCTCACTTGGAGAGAAACATGATTGACACAAGAAAAAAGTCATACTTTTTATTTAATGTAATGGTTGGTCTCTTAACACTCTTTGTTTTTATGATACCGTCTTCTTTACATGCCGCTTCATATGGTTGTGACGGAGAAAATGTCATAACTATCAATGAGGCTACAGGAGATGCTACACGCTCAGACTCTTCTCATAATATAGCAGGCAAGAACAAAGCAAGATATTTTAAGTTCAAAACTCAAGTTGACGGTAGCATTACGATAAATGAAGCTAATAATAGACCTGAAGGTGGCTATTGGAATCATGAGCTGGATATCGGAACCTCTTGTAATGGCAGAAATATACACAACGGTTCCGGCAACAGAATAGACACCGCAACTTTTGATGTCACGGCAAACACATTGTACTATATCAGAGTTAAAGAGAAAAACAATAAAAATTATCTAAATTTCAATATTGATTTTTATTTTACTGCTTCTATAGTTAATGATTCTCCGACAGACATTAACCTAAATAATAACGCTATTGATGAAAACAATGCTGTAGCTGATACAATAGGTGATTTATCGACAACCGATGCAGATACAGGTGACAGCCATACCTACTCATTTGCCAGTGGAAGCGGTGACACAGATAATGACAGTTTTACTATTTCAGGCAATCAACTCAAGGCAGCAGAGGTTTTTGATTTTGAAACCAAATCAAGCTACTCAATTCGTGTTGAAACTGACGACGGCAATGGCGGAACTTTTGAAAAAACGTTTACCATTACTATAAATGATATCAATGATACTGAGGAAGCCGACCTTGCTCTTAGTCAATACAGTGCATCAACGCCAAATCCGGCAGGCACAGGTGAAGATATAAGTTTTTATGTCCGATCAAAAAATTTAGGACCCGATACCGCAAATAATGATATTACGGTATCCGTTACCTACAACCAAACCGTCACCATTACTTCAGCAGCACAAACAGCCGGTGGCGGTTTTACCTGTAATCCTACAAACGGAACACTCAATACCGGTTCAGCCATTACCTGTACTAAAACAAGCGACTGGACCAGTATAACAAATAATAAAGATTTCACCTTTGTCGTACAAACCCAAGCAAGCGGAACATTAAGACAGACTGCAACGATCACTTCTCCTACCAGTGATCCTGCCAATACCAATAACACATTAACCTCGACAGTCATTATTTCAAGTTCATGCAACGGATGTGACTGTAGCCTCGATACAAATAACAACACGTCTCCCGGACCAACTATCCCAGATCTGGATGGCGCTACTACGGATGTTGCCAAATGTATCAGCGGAGCATCAAACAACGGCGATCCCGCTGATTATTACCATTTTACCGTTAATAGTCCGGGAATATTAAATATTACGACATCGTCACCGAATTCACAGGATTACCATCTTAAAATCGGATCAAGTGAAAACGGAAATGAGCATTATGGAGACTCGACGGCACAATCACATTCAGTTCCTTCTATTACACTCTCTACAGGTGATTCTGTCTTTCTTTATGTCAAAGAGACCGGCTCCGCCCTTGACGAGTATGAGATCAACTTTGATTTTACGGCAGAATCAACGCTTCCGCCTGAACCGCCTTTTAGCGAAACATGTGATCTTTTCCCGAGTGTCTTAACCTCATACGAACACTTGCAGATGAACAAGAATAATGTGATCCAGAGCTGTTATATTTCCTATCCTGCAGGCGAATATACACAGGGTCACAACCTAACACCGACTTGTTATGAAGATAGCGCCATGGCGCAACTGTGTGTCGATGATGATGGTGACAGCAGCAATGGCAACTGTACCCACACTCCGCCGCCGGACGATCGGTTTGATCATATTTTCATTCCAACCTCAGACACTTCAAACACAACAGAGTCAGCCGGTACGGTCAGTCTGACCGACTATGAATACGGCAGCATCAATTTTGCCGCCAACGGACAGAGCATTCACTTTAATCCTTCCAACACCTATTCTGGAGGCAGCACACGCAAAGTGATGGTACTGGGTGATGTCACCTTGTCAAAAAACAATCAGGTGCTTACATTCGAAGAGGGTGATTACTATTTTAAATCGCTGACCTTTCTGAAAAACGGGGTAGTGCTTCAGCCCATAGGCGATGTGAAATTCTTTATTGAAGACGATTTTACTTATGAAGGCAACGGCGCCGATATCGCTGACTCGACGGCATCACTTTTTGTCTATGTCGGCGGCAATGCCGATCTTGCCTCATTTGGCGGCGGAAACGGCTGGCTTGGAATGTTTATGTATGTTGAAGGTGACGTCACGATCAACTCCAATTCCAATACCAAACTCTTCGGCGGTATAACCGCTGAAGGCAGAATCGATGTAACCGGAAATAATTTTGCATTTGAGTACAATAAAGACGGTGCGGCAAACCTAGGTTTCGGCGAATGTTCCGTCACCGTGCAATTTGAAAGCGATCATTATGACATCAGCGAAGATATCCGCTATATCGGTACCATAGAGACGGTTTATCCTATGATCGTCCTCTCAAGACCCGTCGGCTATGATGTCACGGTCAACTACTCGACCATCGACGGTACGGCCACCATTGCAGACGGGGATTACAGTCAGGTACAAAATGCGACCGCCACCATTCCTGCCGGCGATAAAAATGTCACCATCCCGATTTATGTCTATAATGATGCCCCCATTGAGCTGGATGAGCATTTCTTTGTCCAGCTGGCCAATCCGCAGCCCGACAGCGAGATCACGCTGGGCGATGTCAACCGCACCCAGATCAACATTCTGGCGCAGGAAGACGCACCGACCTGTTTTGAGGATGATTTCAGCAATGGTCTGGATTCGCAGTGGCGTGTACTGAAAAGTGCAGGCGGCTTTACCCCTCAAGTTGTTACCGTTAACGGTGATGCCCGCCTGAGAATTACCGACACAGGAAAGAACCTTGCAACCGTTGTCACTAAAGACTATCAGTTTGAAACAAAACAGAACCTGATTATTGTCGAATTCGACTACTATGCCTGGGGCGGATGCGGCAATAACAATGGCGGTATCGGTGCTGACGGAGCCGATGGTATCGTCAACATCTTATTTGACTCCGATGTCGGTGCTTCTCCTGTTCCCGGAGGAAGCGGGGGTTCCATGGGTTATGCACAATACCAGGGGAATACTGACGGCTTTGAAGGAGGCTGGCTCGGTCTTGGTATCGATGAGTACGGAAACTTCGGCAACTGTAATGAAAGCAGGGTCGGCGGACTGCCCGGGACAAGCTGCGATAGCGGCAATGGCTTTAACCCTCAGAGTTACAGAAATACAGCTGTTATCCGCGGTGACGGCAGCGGTATGACCGGTTATAAATTTCTCCAGGGTGTTGAGTTGACAAAAATGACCCCGCCACAGCCAAAAGCAGCCAAAAGATCCGGTTACGGTGCTGACGGCTATTTCTCCGGCCGCTACAAAATGACCGTCGATGCACGTGATCCAAGCCACCTCTATATCCGGCTTGAACGTGATCTCGGTACGGGTAACGGGTACGAAGTGATCATTCAGCAGTTTGATGCCAAAGATTCGCAGTATAACCAGGGGATTACACCGGATAAGATACGCTATGCGATCTCCAGCGGTACCGGCGGAGGCTGTAACAACCATGAACTCAGCTGGATCAAAATGCGCGGCAACTGTGCCCTCTATGGCGGAGGCGGCTACCGCTATGTCAGCGGACCATTCGCAGCGTGGGACACCTGGCGCGGTGTAAACGACCGGAACATTTCAACCAAAATTGTTGGAAAATCCTTTGATCTGGAAATTGCGAGCATCAATGCCGCCGGTACGGGCATGGAGCCGAAACCGGGTGTGGATGTCAAATACGGACTCTATTATATCGATGACAACGGTGATGACCGTATCTACTCGGCATTAAGGGATTTCAATGTCTCCGCCTCCAGTGTAATTACCTCGCACTTTAAAATTGACAGTGCTTACAAAAAGATGTACGCACGGATTCAGTACTGTGGCGATGAGAATTCGACCCGCGGGATGATCCTCAAACCTTATGCAATGTGTGCCAGCCAGATAAGTATTCCTGAAGACACTCCGCTGCAGGGAATCCATCTGCGCCACCATCGGAGCGATCTCTTCGGGGTCAGACCGCATAGTTTCCATCTGGACACACCGGCAGGCGCCGGATCGATGAATCTGCTTCGTTCGGCTGTCAATCATAACATGACACTGCATGCCTATACCGGGACAGATGCAAATCCGACACAGGCTTCGCAAACCAATACGCAAAAATATGACCAGACTAAAGCCAATCTCGTCTTGGACCAGAGACTTTATATGAGTGATGGTACGGAGGATACTGCCGGAAACCTGCGCGGAACACTGGGGTACGGTTCATCACCATTTCAAATGCAAAACGGCGTCAGTTATGACGGGTCTAACTATAATGTCGTAGGAATAGGCTTTGACGATGTCGCCAAAGTCAATATCGGAATCGAAGACAACAACTGGTGTGATGTCGATGTCGATGACAGCCCGCAAAACTGTAACAATGATCAGGAACCTTACGGCATGCTGATTTGCGGAGACATCAACTCCACCTTTATTCCGGACCATTTTATCGTCGACGATATTCACCTGAACAACTTTAAGCAGCGTCCGTTTACCTATCTGTCAAACGATCTCAATATATCGGCTCCGGT
>DAOWOG010000007.1 GCA_030642185.1 Helicobacteraceae bacterium
ATCAGGGAGTCACACTCGGCGGTGTCAGTTTGACCCCCGGTGTCAAACGTCACCCTACCATCAAAAGCGGTGCAGTAATCGGAGGCGGTGCCAAAATACTTGGAAACATTACGATCGGCAAGAACTCCCGTATCGGTGCAAACTCTGTCGTAGTCAGAGAAGTTCCCAATGACTCAACTGCCATCGGTATTCCTGCACATGTTGTTGAAAAGGGACGTGACAAAGGCCCGCTTAGCCATAACAAACTCCCGGATATCAATAAAGAGCTGTTCGAATATGTCCTTAAACGGGTTGCGGTACTTGAGCACATCCTGATGGAAGATAATAAAAAAGTCCTTGAAAAAGACATTCAGCTCGAACATGTGTATGAGGCTTTTATTAAGGCGATGAAAAATTAATACCTTCTTCAAAGTTATCTTTTTAACGGCTCTTACGGCTATCTCGATTATGGCAGTTGTTCCCAACTATAATGCATTGCCGAACTTTGTCTCATTCAGTGATCTGATCAACCATGCTGTCGCTTTTTTCACACTCTATCTTCTTTTGGAACGTGCTTATCCTGACCTTAAATATACTTCCTCGGTTACACTGCTTGTCGGCTATGCCGTTTTGATCGAAGCTGTACAGTATTTTCTGCCTAACCGCTGTGCTTCGTTCAGCGATGTTGTGGCAGACAGTGTCGGCATATTAATAGCTGTTGCACTGCTTCCCCTGATACATAAACTCCCTTTTTGCGGCTTTTGTTACAGGCAAAATAAATCAGTTTAAAAATGCTATAATTTAAAAATTTATTTTTAAGGCTTTACAATGCTTACAGATCGTATGAATGTACTTTCAGAATCTATCACCATTGCTATAACAACTCTAGCCCAGGAAATGCGTGCAGAAGGGAAGAATATTCTCAGTTTTTCTGCCGGTGAACCGGATTTCGGTACACCGCGTGTTATCAAAGATGCAGCAATAGCGGCGATCGAAGGTGACTTTACCCGTTATACTGCCGTAGACGGTATACCGGAACTAAAAGATGCCATTATCAACAAACTTCAGCGTGATAACGGTCTCACTTATACACCAACACAGGTGATTGCCAACAACGGTGCCAAACATTCACTTTTCAATCTGTTTCAGGCAACCATCCAGGATGGTGATGAAGTGATCATCCCTGCTCCATACTGGGTCACCTACCCTGAACTTGTCAAGTACAGCGGAGGTATCGTCGTCGAAGTTCCGACAGATGACAGCAACGGATTTAAAATCACTCCCGATCAGCTAAAAGCTGCGATCACCGATAAAACAAAAATGCTGATCCTGACGACACCTTCCAACCCTACAGGTGCCATATACAGCCGTGAAGATCTGCTGGCCATCGGAGAAGTACTCAAAGGCACTGACATCATGATTGCCAGTGATGAGATGTATGAAAAACTTGTCTATGACGGTGAATTTACTTCCGTTGCTTCAGTCAGTGATGATATGTTTAAACGAACCGTTACCATCAACGGCCTAAGCAAATCTGTCGCAATGACCGGATGGCGTTTCGGCTATATGGCATCACCGGATGATGCCCTGATCAAAGCCACCAAAAAACTTCAGAGTCAGAGCACTTCCAACATCAACTCCATTACCCAAAAGGCAGCGATCCCCGGTCTTGACGGAAGTGCCGACGAGGATATTGAGATGATGCGTAAAGCATTCCAGTCACGCCGGGATGAAGCTGCTGTCCTTTTTAATGAGATCGATGGCCTTTCAGTCACTTCTCCTGCAGGTGCTTTTTACCTCTTTGTCAACATTAAAGAGATCAGTAATGATTCGCTTACCTTCTGTAAACGTCTGCTTGAAGAAAAAGGTGTAGCGCTTGTTCCTGGTGTCGCATTTGGATCAGAGGGATATTTCAGGTTCAGTTTTGCTACGAGCATCGAAAACATTCGCGAGGGAATCGAACGTATTGCAAATTTTGTGAAAAATTACCAATAATAGATTCAGGATCTGGAAAGATCACACATCATGTGCGATCTTTCCTAAATACTTTTTCAAAAAAAACTGCTGTTATTTTAACGCTTGAAGTGCTGCAATAACTTCATCAAGATTGCCAAGAGGCAAATGAACTTTCCATTCCGGATTTTCCGCATTACCTGCAAGAGAGATCCCTATGCTTGCGACCGTACCGCTCTTTGCACCATACGGCTCTTCAATTTTAGAGACTGAGATCACACCGTTTTTTGTTCCCTCAAGTGAGATTTTTTTTTCCAGAGTTACTTTACCGCTCATTTTCTTTCCTTATAATTACAAGATAGCAAAAGTGTAACAGTTTTTTCTTGATTTTTTATTATCCATAATTGACTATTATTCGATATCATAAATTTAAAAGGAAGAAAAGATGACCGGTGAAGAAGCGAAATACGCCAATTTTGCATTAATGCAGATCGAACAATCTCTCAATAATTTACAAAACGGCATGTACAATAAAGAAGGTGAAATGCATCTCAGTCAAGCGTGGCTGGATATTTTTGATCCGCTGCTTGCAAAGTTGATCGAGACAAGAGCAATAGCAGACAGCAGTGCCAAGGGGAAATTAAATGAGATTGACTGGCAGGCCGTCTCAAAGACGGCTCAACCTACTTGACTAGTCTTGCCAGTTTGGCCTGAAGCTTCAGCCATGTGCGCATTTCCATGATAGGCGCACCGCCATAAACCTTATGGCTCTCCTTGACATTATTGGTAATACCGGAACGTGCGGCAAAAGTCGTAAAAGATGCAATTTTAATATGCCCGGCAGCAGCGCTCTGTCCGCCCAAAACGACGTTGCGTCCCAGCTCTGTCGAGCCGGCTATACCTACCTGAGCAACGATCACCGAATATTCGCCAATGATACAGTTATGGCCTATCTGCGCAAGATTATCAATCCGGACACCCTGTTTGATCAAGGTGCTGCCAAACGCTGCACGATCAATGGTCGTGTTGGCACCGATCTCGACATCATCTTCGATGACTACATTTCCGTTTTGATAGATCTTGACATGGGTACCCATCTTTGTCGTCGCAAAACCGAATCCGTCACTGCCGATCACAGCACCGGCATGGATAATACAATCCGATCCTATTTGACAACCGTGGTAGATAACTGCATTGGCATACAAGATCGTGTTGTTGCCGATTATCACATCCGGCCCGATATAAACACCGGGAAAGATCTGACAGTTTTTTCCGATCACGGCACCATTTGCTATATTGGCACCGTCAGCGACAACCGTTCCTTCACCTATCTGTGCAACAGCAGCATCTTCATCCATAATCGGCAATGTAAAAAGCTTGCTGGCTAATGCCAGTTTCAGGTAAGGCTCTTCATCAATAAGGGCAATGACGCCTTCAGGAACCATATCCGCCGTTTCCGGGGTTACCAAAACAGCAGAAGCCTTTGTTGATTTGAGATCATTGATATATTTTTTATTTTCTAAAAAACTGACCTCGCCTTCTTGTGCGTCCTGAAGTGTATTTAACCCGCTAAGCTCAATCAGAGGGCCGTTATACTCAACACCTGCCTTTTCTGCAAGATCTGCGAGTGTCACCCGGCTGATCTGTGA
Organism: Helicobacteraceae bacterium; assembly: GCA_030642185.1. Classification (GTDB taxonomy): domain Bacteria; phylum Campylobacterota; class Campylobacteria; order Campylobacterales; family Sulfurimonadaceae; genus 4484-230. The sequence continues at coordinate 3,582 of DAOWOG010000007.1, forward strand.
CATAAAAATTAACGTTCCAGCGCAACTGCGCCACTGCGAACGATCTCTTTTGGATGGTATTTTTTAATTGCATTTAAAAAATTGCTGACACGTTTCGGCTCATCAGCGACCATGACAAAAATAACATCCGTACCGACATTGACGATCTTGCCGTTATATGCACCGCAAATTGCGTCAATATCACTGATATTTTCACCCATAGGAAACTTGACCAGTGCCATCTCTTTTTCAACAAGATCCGCATGTTCATACACTTTCAAAACCGGAATCAGTTTATGAAGCTGCTTGATGATCTGCTCGATCACACGTGAGGATCCTGAAGTGACAATCGTCAAACGTGAATATTTTGACTCCGGAATCGGAGCAACCGTTAATGATTCAATGTTATATCCGCGTGCAGAAAAAAGATCCGTGATACGCGAAAGTGTACTTGACTCATTATAAACGATGACGGAAACAACTCTTCTTACGTTATCACTCATTATTTATCCTTGTACTCTAACATCATATTGAACAGCGAACCGCCGGCAGGTACCATCGGAAGAACATTTTCCATACGGTGAACCTTTACATCGATCATCGCGACCACATTTTTTTCCACTGCATCTTTCAGTGCCGCATCAAACTCTTCTTTCGTACTGACACTGTAACCGATACCCCCAAAACCCTCTGCTACCTTGACAAAGTCAGGCTGTACGGAAAGGTCTGTTGAAGAGTGGCGTTTATCATAAAAAAGTGTCTGCCACTGGCGTACCATTCCCAGAAAATTGTTATTTAAAATAATATTAATAACCGGAAGTTTATATTCGACTGCTGTCATGAGTTCCTGAATATTCATCAGGATAGAACCATCACCCGTCACGTTGATACTGACTTTATCCGGTGCACCGCTTTTAACACCTATCGCAGCCGGAAAACCAAATCCCATTGTCCCAAGACCACCGGAACTGATAAACTGACGCGGACGACTGAACGGATAGAACTGGGCAGTCCACATTTGGTGCTGACCGACATCCGTTGAGATATTGGCATTATCTCCCAGCAGCTCGCCTATGCGTTCAATAACCCACTGCGGTTTGATACGCTCGCTGTCTTCATGATACTGAAGCGGATGAAGCGAATCAAAATGCCCGATCGTTTCAAGCCACGGTTCATAACGTGCAGAATCAATCTTTTTTGGTGCAAGTTCAAGCATCGCTTCTACGACATTTTTGACGTCACCGACAATCGGATAATCCGCATTGACCAGTTTGGAGATACTTGCAGGGTCGATATCAACATGAATCACACCCGCATTTTTAGCAAACTCAGAGAGTTTACCGGTAACACGGTCATCAAAACGCGCAGCCAATGCGATAACAAGATCCGTTTCACTCATCGCCATGTTGGCTGCATAAGAGCCATGCATACCCAGCATCGAAATGAGCAATGGATTTTCATGTCCCATTGTTCCGCGTGCCATAAAAGTCTCAACAGCCGGGATACCCATCACTTTGGCAAGTTCACGTACCTCATAGGCCGCATTTGCATTGATGATCCCGCCACCAAGATAAAGCAGCGGACGTTTGGCAGCTGCAATCGCTTCTATCGCTTTTTTAATCTGACGTGCGTTACCTTTTGTAACCGGTTTATAGGTCTCAAGTTCAACCGGTTTGGAATAATCGAATTCAGCGATCTGAGCTGTGACATCTTTAGGAATATCCACATGCACCGGGCCGGGTCTGCCTGTTGCAGCAATATGGAATGCCTCCTTTAAAACACGCGCCAAATCTGACGCATCCGTCACGAGATAGTTATGTTTGGTACATGAACGGCTGATACCAACCGCATCGATCTCCTGAAAAGCATCCGTTCCGATCAGACTCATCGGTACCTGTCCGCTGATGACGACCATCGGAATCGAATCCATATAGGCATCTGCCAGACCGGTGACAGCATTGGTAAATCCAGGTCCGCTGGTGACCATCGCCACACCGACTTTACCTGTAACTTTTGAATACCCTTCCGCTGCATGTATTGCTGCCTGCTCGTGGCGTGTCAAAATATGCTCGAAATTTTCCTGTTTGTATATCTCATCATATACATTCATGATCGCACCGCCGGGATAACCGAATACGGTAGTTACCCCTTCTTGCGCCAATGCTTCTATGACCATCTGCGCTCCGCTGATTTGCATAGTTATCTCCTCTGCTTGAGTTATCGTTTTTGTGTATATAACCATAACTCATAAAAATGCCATAATTATAGGGAATTAAAGCTATATCTTATGTTAAAAAAATAGTGGGATTTCAGGCTGAAGAATATAGTGGGAGATGAAGGCTCAAGTACCTGACGATAGCGTAATATGAGCTATTAACAATTGACAAACAGCTCATATAATGATACGATTATCAAGTTAATCAGCTCATGAGGTATTTATGAAAAAGAAACAGCATTGGATTTGGCAACATCAAGAATATCCAAAATTTTATTATAACCTTCAAGAACTTCTTCCTAAGATTACACAAATATCAGAAAATATCGGTCAAGTAAAAGCCCTTATGACACTGCTGGATAAAAAAGTTGAAACCAGCATCAAAATTGATCTTTTTACAAGTGAAATTGTTTCTACTTCTGCTATTGAAGGCGAGCACCTTTCAAGAGAGAGTGTACGCTCATCAATAAGAAAAAAGCTAGATACTACATTTGACAAAGAGCATGATAAATCGACGTATCATACCGATGTTCTTGCTGATATACTTATGGATGCGATGCTCAATACAACACCTTTAAAGTTAGCGCGTTTGCATCAATGGCATGTCGCACTCCTCTCTCATACACCACGTAACTTTACCAATATACGACTGGGAGTATTTCGTGATTATGATGATATGCAGATAGTGTCTGGTCCTATTGGAAAAGAAAAAGTACACTATGTTGGACTGCCGCATAAAAGGATAAGTGAAGATATAAACGCTTTACTAAAATACATTCATACGAGTGATGACGATATTTATATAAAAAGTGCCATTGCTCATTTTTGGTTTGTAACCATCCATCCTTATGATGATGGTAATGGAAGGATCGCCAGGATAATTAGCGATTACATTGTCTCTCAACGTTTTGGATTAGAATATAAATATTTCTCTATCTCTACAGCGATTGCAAAGGATCGCAAGAATTACTATGCTATGTTAGAGATGAGCCAAAATTTATTAGAAAATACAGACCTGAATTGTACCGCTTGGATAACGTGGTATTTAGATAGGTTTAACGACGCTCTTCAAGAGACACTGAATGCAATAAACAGGGTAATGAGTAAAACAAAATTTTGGGATAAGGTACGGCATATTACGCTCAATCAACGCCAACTCAAAGTGCTTAATAAATTATTGGATTTCAATGAGGGTGAATTTCAAGGCGGGCTTACAACTAAAAAATATGTAGCAATGACAAAAACTTCTCTTGCAACTGCAAAGAGAGATATACAGGAACTTCTAAAGGTTGGATGTCTATATCAGATCGAAGGGACACAGGGAAGAAATGTTAAGTATGATATTGCATATTAGGTGATGTATCGGGAGTGTAATACACTCCCTGCTATTGTTCAAGAAACGAGGCGCCCTATATATGCAACATCAGTTAAAAGTATATTTTCAACGCCGGACCTGTGTTTCGTGTTTTAGAGGTTGGTACTTGCAGGATACGAAAACGGATCTATCCGCCTCTGGGTATGGTCAACTACTTATCAGCCTTCGTGTTGTGCAAGTACTTTTGTAATTGCCTCTTTTAGTTCAGGATCTATACGCTCTGCTTTATCACGCATCCATTTCAGGTAATTCGGATCTTCTTTTACCACTTCCTCCGGTGTCAGTCCCTTATATTTTCCGAAACCGATCGTCAGTTTTACTTTACCCTTCGCTTTTTCCATAAAGTGGGTCATCGTAAACTGCAGATCGGCATCCAGATCAAAGTTTTCCAGCATATAGCGAAGTGAATTTCGATCTGTCACTGCCAGATCTTCAAAGCGTTTGCCTTTATGCTTGCCAAAGGTCATAATTTCCAAAAGTATCGGCCCTTTACACAATTTGATCATTGCCTCAACATTCTGTTCAATACTCAGATGATCAAAAAGATTTTTCAGAACGATGACATCTCCAAGAGCATCATGCGCTTTGACTTCCACACCAAGGCTATCGATAATCGCCTGCTCCTTTTTGTAAAGCCCAAGCTGATAGCGCTTATACTGCAGACCATGCGGTGTATCGTGCGGATACTGCGCGCGTAAAATACGAAAAGTGTCTACAAGCTGCATCGCAGAGGTAAAGCCCTCTTTTTGAAGCATGGTAAGATCAAACTCCGCATTTTGAATCACCATCAGATTTTCCGACGTATTGAGTTCATTCAGGCGGGCAAATGCCGCTGTATCGATACAAGCCGGCTTACCTTCAAGCATCTCCGGCGTAATGTGGTGGATCGCCATTGAGTCAAACTTGATCGGCAACGGTGCTGCACAAAATGCATCATGCACCTCTTCAATCTCACCGTTTTGGTTCACAACCAGATAACTCAACTGGATGATACGATCTTCTTCGGCTACACCGGTTGTTTCGGTATCTAATATTATAATTTTCATTTTACGACAGACTCCTAATATTGTACTTTCTGTACATCTTTTAATTTCATTTTTCTGTTAACCCTGTGGTACGTATATTGTTCAATGCTGATCTGCTTATCGAGTATCTTTTTTTGAACAATAAAATTTTCATCCTGATTATAGCAGTATCTCTCCTCTGAGTTTAACTGCTGCGTCACCAACAACCTGTAGCCTGCCGGACAGTTGTCTATATCTGCTAAAGTAGTTTTTGCGTTGACACTGTTTGATTCTGCTGTGTCAAGATCCAGCAGCTTGCTGTTAATCCGGGTAAGATCGTCCACTGTAATTTCCTGATTACGCTTGATCACGTCCTTTGCGCTTTTTCTACTGTCCTTCTGCATATTTAACTGATTTGAGCCTGATCCAGATTGTTGGTCTGTCATCATTGTGTTTGCATTATCGGGAAGTTGAGGATTTTGAGCACCGTCCGGAAGCTGAATTTGCTGTGCCTTTGCCGTCAACGCCTCTAAATCCATATTGCTGCTATTTAGTTCCCCCATTATATTGGCAGGCATGACAGAAGGCATATTGATCTTTTCCATCATTTTGGCTGCCATTTTTACTGCGACAGGACTTAGATTGATTTTGCCGGACTTCCTGGAAGCATTTTCATCTAAATTTTCTTCACTGCCGGCATAAAAGAGGAAGTATGCAGCCAGACCCAGGGCCACAACAACAGATACCACCATAACCGGTACCGGAATACTGCCTTTTTTTATCTCCTGTTTCTTCTTTTTTGGCAATGATGCTCTGCTGCTCTGTATATCATCATCTTCAATATCACTGTTAAGCTCTTCAATTGATTTCGAAGCGATCTCATCAACAGGCTTCTTTGGCTGCTCATCTTGAGATTTATCAACTTTTTTTACACGTGCCTTGACACTTTTTTCAATAAGGTTGGCATGAAATTTTGCATACTTGTAGTTTTTGATCGATTTCGCTATCTCTGTGTTGCGAGTAACGACAATATCACTAAAATATTCAACATCTTTCGGCAGCTGTGCCGTCGTTAAAACAGTACTGACCTTTTGCAAGGTATCGGAATTGACAGGCAAATTGTTATTGACGCAGTGTGCGGCGATAAAAAGAGCGTGTTTACTCTCATCATTTAAATCATTGTTTTCATTAATATACGCCATCGCTTTTTTGGACTGCAATATCACTTTCATCTGATCAGTTTTCTCACTGCTCAGTTTTGCCGCTTCAGCTTCAGCTTCTTTCTTTTCTGTATCGCAAAGGATACTCACGATATCATGGGCATACTGTATTAAAAGCTCATCCAGGTCATCTTGAGTAAGATTTGCAGAAGCCCTGAGAAGCAGCTGTCTCACATCATCCGCTACATCTTCTGTCCTAAGCAGCTCTTTAATATCTGATTCAGTTGCTATTTTCGACTGTAAATAGACAATTTTATTTTCGATTTCACCCTTACGTGACATAAAGAAATACCTTGACTTTAAAGATTTAGAGATGCTATTATAACTATAATTTTCAACTCAATTTCTATAACAAATAAAAAAAGGGTTATTTTTGTGAAAATATTCATTCTTATTGCTGTATTAATTTTCTCTGTGCATGCCGCAAACGGTCAAGACGGCCTTGCGGCAGCAAAAAGAGGTGATTACTCATCGGCTTATACCCTATGGGAGCCGATTGAACAGCAGAAAAATCCTGAAGTCCAATACCTGCTTGCCTATATGTTTGATCGCGGATATGGCATCAAAAAAAACAAAGCGGCTGCAATAACATGGTATAACAAAGCTGCGTTACAGGGACATCTCAAAGCTCAATATAAACTTGGTTCAAAATATATCACTAAAGATGCAGACAAAGCGCTTTATTGGATAACAAAAGCTGCAAAGGGAGGCTATCCCCTGGCGCAGTATACATTGGCGGAGATCTATAAAAAACGCACCAATCTGCCAAATAACAGACAACTTGCAATACAGTGGTACAAGAAAGCGGCAGCACAAGGGATCACTGAGGCAGAAGAGGAACTTGCACAACTTGAAGAGAAGCTTGCAAACGAACAAAAAGAGGCACTTGCCCAGGTAAAACCTGTTAAGAAGCATCTGCAAGCCTCCAAACAGACTACAACAAGTCATCAAAAAAAGATCGCAAAGCAGGACGTATGTACCACAGAGCTGCAAAGAAAACGCGATGTATTTGAAGAGTTTCGCCGACAATCAGTGCAAAAAGCAGAACAGCTGGCTAAATATCCCAGCATTGATAAAGCGAACAAAGCAGTTACCCTCTATTACCCCAATAAACAAAAACATATCAGCAGAACGATTAACAATAACGGTTTGACACTGGAAGTCGTCTGGTATGCCAACGGACAGAAGAAAACTAAACGCTTTTTAAAACAGGGCAGATCAGAAGGTGAGGCAATGAGCTGGTATCAAAACGGTCAGCTTCAGTCACGTGCAACTTATCACACCGGACTACTCTTTGGAACTGTCGAGACCTGGTATAAAAACGGACAATCAAGAACACGATCAATCTATAAAGATGGAAAACTCGACGGCCCTGCAACCGTCTGGTATGAAAACGGGCAAAAAGAAGAAGAGAGCCGCTACAGTTTCGGGCTGCCTGACGGAAACAAAATACGCTGGTATTCAAATGGGGTCAAAGCATTAGAATCTCATTTTAAATATGGTGAAATAAACGGCAAGGTTTTGATCTGGTATCAAAACGGAAAACAAAAAGCGAAGCAAAATTATAAAGTCGGAAAGTTAGACGGTCTGCAAACTACATGGAAAGCAGATGGCAAAAAACAGAGTTCACAGACATATCGATGCGGTGCGTTCATCAAAAAGGCCACGGGATCTTTGCCATAGACTTTAAAGGCAATCTCAACCTTCAGATCAAAGCACTTGTTGAAAAAGAGGGGCGACTGTCTGATGTTGTAGAGATCAAAGCCAAAGTCAAACAAGAGAGGGAACAAAAAGAGGTGAAATATGCGGTGTAAAGATTTAGATTGTAGGAATATTTTATCATAATGTTACAATAATGGCAAAGACCTCATTTTTCTGGATACTTATTTACTACCCCCTCATTGGCACATTCCAAAATAAACTCAACAAACGGTCTCACATCTTCATCGACACTTGCACTTTCCAGGGTTTGCATATATCTGTCACGATGTTCTACTTTTATAATGAGCCATGGATAGCCATGAGAAACCAATATCGCATTCATCGTAAAGCGTGCCATCCTACCGTTACCATCCATATAGGGATGAATAAATCCAAACATAAAATGCCCTAAGATTGCTCCCACAATAGGGTCTTCTTCTTTTGCCAACAGGTCGAAGTAAGTCTCCATCGCATCTACTATGGCAATGTTAGGGAATGGTACATGCAACGAACCGCGAAGATATACCTGATGACTCCTGTAGCCTGCCAGGTGCCGAGGTTCCAGAATTCCTGTCTGAACACTCGGTGAGAAGAGCTCACTGTACCATTTGTGATGTTCTTTATGAAGTACCTCTGTTATCGCTTCACCATTTTCAATACAAGTCACGATACTTTTCTTTACTGCCTGAAAAGCCTCATAATATCCTTTGGCTGCCAAAGCATCTCTTGTGGCTTTATCTTCAGAGTTTTGTGCCGGATCCCATACGCCGCTGGCAACTTTGGCTATGAGGTCCAAAGACACTTTATATCCTTCAATGGAGAGTGAATGGTACGCATCTGTCTGATACTTCTCTGCCATCTCCGCAATGATCTCTTCGACACTAAGCAAAGTTTTTTGCTCTTGTATAGTTATCTTCATTGAAATTATGACAGCCCTGTACTTTTCCCACATACTTTGTAAACGCAGGGCATAAGGATTGCGTTCTCTTGAAGGTTTCAGCAAGGCTGTCTCTTTATCGAAAGGATTCTTGAGTGATACTATTTTGAAAGTAGCTGTTTCGTAAGTCTCTTTTATACGTATGGCATCATCTTCTCTACCGACAAATTTCAATGCGCCGCCTATCCTGCTTGATGCGTCATCCATTCTGTCGCGTGTCAGAAGAATGTTAAGTAAAGCTGAAACATCTTTTACCATACTTAATGCAATCTCTATCTCTTCTTGTTTGTCTCTAAAAAAGCTTACTCCTACTTTGCACAATGCCTCTTCAAGCAAATAGACATTCAAACCATTTACCGTCACTGATTCTTTCGGAAATGCTTTTTTATCAGGGTAGATAAATAGAGAAGTATCATAAGGCAATTTCACTTTCCCCACCGAACCTTTTTTTGTAATGACAACTATCTGCCCTGGTATAATAGAATTTTGTGTATGGAGCAGCAAAGACATCTCAGGGTTCAGACAATAGTCACGACCAAAGCGCTCATGCAAATACTTAGTGATAAACTCCCAGTACCCGGCATACCAAGTCGTACTGTCTCCATCCATGTCAGCAGGATGTGACTGATGGTACCAGCCACGGATAATAGGCTTCAGGTATCCTGCTTTTTTCAAATAGGTCATATTCTTCCCGGAAAAGTCAGCACTTTTAAATACATTGCTCTGTTCCTGTAAAACGTGCAACTCTTTTAAGGCGATGGAGAGTAGCTTGTTGCTCACAGATTTGCCTTTTATATGATTTTATGATAAATTATTTACATTATTATATCGCAATATATTTACATTGCTTTACTATCGTGATATCAAATAAACGGAGGGGAGAGATGGAAAGCAGTGATATTAATATCTGGGGATTCAAACTCGACTATGAAGACCCGGAACATAAAATAGTCAACGGTATCGATCAGATCGATATTTTTGCCCTTTTTAATGAGGAGTGGGTGATCATTAAAAAAGTAGCCATCGAAGACGGACTTGTCTATCTCATTAAAAAAGATGGCACCAGCGTCAGTTTTGATCAAAATGATCCCAACAATGCTGAAGTTACAGCAGCACTGGAACAAGTGTCACAGGCATTTAAAGATCACTTTAAACAGTACGATTAGAGCATTTAGCGATGGCTGTTAGGAAAATCATGAATTCAACTATCGAAGAGTATGCGGAAAAGCGTTTTAAAAATGAAAATGACATTATCACTGAAATGGAAACAATATACTTTGATGATCTTGTTGGTTGGGAATGGTTTGAACTTGACGCTATCTTCTCTTGTCTCGATCTTTCAGAATCATATTGGAGTAAATCAGATTTTATAACTGATGTCCATAAAGATTATGATCATGAGTTGGGAGCATACTGGAAGAGTAC
>DAOWOG010000351.1 GCA_030642185.1 Helicobacteraceae bacterium
GGATAAAATATCTTTTGGGGTGTCATCGTTGTGTTATCGAGGACGATTTTCATGCGGAGTTTTTCACTTTGGAAATAAAACCGTGCATAGGTAAGGTTATAATTGCGCTCTAAAATATTGCGTTTAACGGCAACATGAAGCGTATCCGTAAGCGCAATATCACAATGTGCTTCAAACGTATTCGCATTGACCCGGCCAATAACTCTGGCCATTCCCTGCATCAGTGTAAAATCCAGTTGTTCGTTATGACGTTCGATCAAGATATTTGGATTTGCTTTGCCATCACTGAAATTTTGAAGTGAAAACAGATATTTTTCATAAGCATCAAGGATGTTTCCCTGCTCAAATGCATCAGAAGCTTCATGAAAAAGTTCAAGCTCTTTCGGGTTTGACCTGGCATTTAATATGTTGCCGAACTGATGGAAAAGATGATGCTCTTTTGGGCTTACCAGCTGCTCGAACCAGTTCATTAGGGAATGGCTCTTCTTGCAGGCAGACTTTTCAATACGGTAGCAATCACTTTATTGATATAGTCGGTGCGTTCTTGCGGGGTATCATAGTCCTTGATACTGTCTGTGGCAATACCGCGCCAGACAATTTTGTCGTCTTTTGGATTAAGCACGTCGATCAGGAGTTTTCCTTCATCGTAGTTGTAGGCACGCGTAGTGGGAACAGCCATCATACCGCCATATCTATAGCGATAAGGAGACATGCCGACATACTGATAATCCTGTACGATTTTAGTCTTGTTTCGTACATCCGTATGAAAAACAATGTAGATTTCAGCATTGGAACGTTCAGCTTTTGTATATCCTTTGGCTTCAAACTGTGTATGAATACCGTCAATGATTCTATCAACCGTGAGTGTATCATCGCCAGCTCTTGCTTTATGGACAATAGCATAGGTTTTAATGTCGGCAAAAGAGAATTCAGGATCATAGTCTGTATCGACTTTAATTGTTGAACAGCCTGAAAAAAGCCATGCTGTCAATATGAATAGAGGCAAAAATTTAATGGGTAACATTGTTTTCTCCTATTGTGGTTTATGTCTCTTCATCAGCTGATAGTAATCAACGCCTTCTTCGAGATAATCCATAAAGCCTTCGAGTGTCTTGCCGCCCAAAACGGTATCAGTCACCTCGACTTTATCCTGATTTACTATGTAGAAGGTCGGTGTTGCAAAGGGTTTGAGGTTTTCTGGCAGTCCCTTGTCATTAAGATTGAGTTTGGCACCTATATAGTGCTTGTTAAAGTAGTTTTGGACTGTTTGATCAACAAAAACACTCTTTTCCATCCGCTCACATACGCCGCAGCCGGGTTGAGTAATGTAGATCATAAGCGGCTTGTCCGATTTGACGGCATGGTTAAAAGCCGTATCAAAACTTTTATACCATGGCAGACCCTGCGCTGACAAAAGTAACTGCATCGCAATAATCATTAAGAGTGATTTCATCTCTGTTTCCTATAAAGTAAAGGTGTGATAGTTATAAATGTACTGTTATTATACTGAATTATGTACACAACTCTTTTTCAATCACCGGCAGCAGCTCTTTTTCAATCAGCTTAAGTGTTTTGGCGTACTCTTCTTCTGCTTGCGCTGACACCTGAACTTTGTGCTTCGACACAATTGCCGAGTCTGGCATTGATATAAAAGTGCTTAGTGCAGAACTAAAGTGTCTCTAAAATCTCTTTTTTTAAAGCCACCTTATCAACTTCGCGCTCATGCAGTGATTTGAGAGGCATACTTTTTCGGTAGATGATCTGCTCGGGGATCATATAGTTCGGAAGGTGTTTTTTCAGCTCAAAAATGATCTCGTTTCGGGCGAGCTCCTGCTTGGCACCGTAGACCATCACAATCTCCTCTTCGATCTCTTCATTTGGTACTGAGAAGACAGCACATTCGGTGATCTCATGGATATTGGTAAAGACCACACTTTCAATCTCATGCGGGCTGACACGGTATCCCTGGGTTTTGATCATATCGTCTTTACGCGAGACAAAGTAGATGTAGTCCTCTTCATCTTTATAGACATAATCGCCGCTCGCTACAACGAGTTCATCGGTTAGCTGACCTTCCGGATGAATGACCTTGTCCAGGATACGGATACTCTTAAAGCGCTGTGACGTCTCTTCGGGAGAGTTCCAGAAACCTTTGTAGATACAGGCACCGCGATGGATCAGCTCGCCGATCTCTCGCGGCTTGCAGGCTTCTCCATCTTCATTGATGATATAGAGTTCAACATCCGGAATTGCTTTGCCGATGGAGTGGGGACGGATATGGATCTGTTTCGGATCAAGATAGGCGGAACGAAAGGCTTCTGTCAAACCATGCATCGAGTAAAACAGCGCATCCGGAAAATGGGTACTGATACTTTTGATCATAAGGGCCGTGATATTTCCGCCGGATGAGGTGATGGTGCGAAGATTTTTCAGATGCTCCGGATTGGGGATACGGTGCGGATCTTCATCAAACATCTGTGTAATGTGAATCGGCATCAACGGCAAAACCGAAATTTTATCGTTAATCAGATGGGTGAAAAAGTCATTAGGCAGAACAAACTTGTGAATTGCCAGGGTTGCCTGCTTATAGAGCGTCGTAAAGATCTGGTTGAGCCCATAATCAAGATTAAACGAAAGGATTCCGGAGATGACATCGTCTTGTTTGACATCGAGATAGCTTGAGACAATCCGTGCACCGTCTATA
>DAOWOG010000341.1 GCA_030642185.1 Helicobacteraceae bacterium
CCGACTAAAAAACCGGGTATGTGGGCATTTTCACACACGGGTACCGTCTCCATCATCAATATACCGACGGATGCCCGGCTTACTGAGTACTCTAAAACCGTGCTGAAAAACAACGCTATGGTGAATCTTGAAGAAAAAAATCGTGTTGCAACCAATACCGATGTTAAACCAGTCCCCATCCCAAAAAATGTTGGTGAACCATCTGTTTTTAAACATGTCTTCTTTATCATCAAAGAGAACAAGACCTACGATCAGATGTTAGGTGACATGGGTAATGGAGATACCGACCTGTTACAGTTTGGCCCAAAATACACTCCAAACCATCATAAATTAGCCGAAGAGTACATGCTTTTTGACAACTATTATGTTGCCGGTACCGCTTCATTTGACGGGCATCAGTGGATGACGCAGGGACTTTGTGTTGACTATCTTGAAAAAGCGTTTGGTGATCTGGTGCGCAGTTATCCGTTCTCCGGTTTTGATCCGCTGGCATACTCACAAACCGGATTTATCTGGGAGCATGCTGTTCAGGCAGGTAAATCTGTAAGAGTATATGGAGAGTATGCTGACCTTTACTCTGATACCTACGGTCATATGGGGCCATGGGTATCCAAGTTCTTTATAACAGCTGCGGCGACAACTGGGGTGGCGGTTGGAGCATGTTCTATAACGATTATAAAATCCTGAGAGGTGAACAAGAGGGTGAGCTTCATACCAAGCTGGAAACCCGTTCAGATATCGCCTCGCTGGATCGTCTGCTTGATAGAGACTTTCCGTCGTTTAACTTTGCTGTACCGGATGTTTATCGTGCAGAGATGTTTATGAAGGATTTTGAGAAAAATGTAAAAGCCGGAGATGTGCCGAACTTCAATATCATCGCCCTGCCAAATGACCATACGCTTGCCTACTTTCCGGGCTTCCCGACACCATACGCCATGGTCGCAGACAACGATGTAGCCATGGGGCGCATTGTTGAATCGATCTCAAGCAGTCCGATCTGGAAAGAGTCGATTATCTTTATAACGGAAAATGATGCGCAAGACGGTGTTGACCATGTTGACGGGCACCGGACCGTAGGTTATGTCATCAGCCCCTACAACAAACGCGGTACGGTTGACAGCAACTACTACACCAACCTTGATATGACGCGTGCCATGCTTCAGATTTTAGGTGTTCCTGCGATCAATCAACTGGTCATGGCGATCGATCCGCAGTCGATGGCAGGTATCTTTACCGATGAACCTGACCTGACACCGTATAAAGCCGTTGAAAACCAGATACCGCTCGATACGATGAACCCGATGCCAAAAAAATTAAGCGGTCTTAAAAAAGAGTGGTCCATAGCGATGACTAAACTCAACTGGGAAGAGGTGGACGGTGCCGACTGGCCCATGGTCAACCGCGCAGTATGGTATGTTACCAAAGGGTTTGATAAACCTTATCCGGGAGATTCAAAGGTTTTGTATCCGGATGAAGTCTATCCTTACCTGAGAACTTCGGGTAAGCTGCATTAACTAACAAATGAAATTAAGCACATTGACTCAGTTCAGTAGCGATGCACACCGATTCAGGGAAATCGTCGCTGTTTTTACAAAATACGAACTGGCCAACTGGATCAAGGAGCATGATCCTGATTTTATCAAAGGGCTGCAGAAAAGTTCAAACGGTGCCCGGATCACAGACCTGAGCCCGGAAGTCCGTTTACGTATGGCGTTAACTGAAAGGATGTGAATAACGAGCGAAAGAAAATCAATTGGAGGAAATTGGATTAAAACGAAAGTCTTTTACAACAACCTTAAAACAAAAGCAGATAAACAATGAGCGAAAAAATCGATCAATTTGTCGAAAATCTACGTGGTAAACTCAACGCGGTAGATGACCGCATGAATAACTTCAAAGCGAGTATCGCTTCAGCCCCTGCCAAAGCCAAGGCTGATATTCAAGCCGGACTTGATAAAGCCAAGGCCGATCATGAAGCACGTAAGCACAAAGTAGAAGAAACCAAGAAGCGTATCAACGCTAGTCTTGAGGCAAAGAAGGAGGAGACGGAAGCGAAGATCGCGGAGTGGAAGTACCAACGTGAGGTAAAAAAACTGGAAAAACGAGCTCAGCGAGCTGAAGAATATGCTGCGGAGCGGGTTTGGTTTGCCATGGTGCCATCGATGAGGCGGACTACGCGACGCTTGAAGCAATAGCCGCGCGCATTGAAGCCGACGAAGTGGCGCAGCGTTAGGCAGCCGGTTACGAGAGCCGAACTGAATGTATTGACAGTAATAACAATTTAAAAGAAAGGAGAAAAATCATGAAAACAAAACGTAACATTTCTTTGACGGCTTTGAGTATGGTCGCCGTCATGGCCGCGATGGTGCTTTTCACCGTGCCCGCTGTGGCCGACGTCAAGGATCGTATGGTCGAGCGTCGGGCAATCGAGGCTGCCGTCTGGGGAATGCCGATTGTCAACTTTCAGGCAATGCGCGATGGATTCAAGAAAGATGCTGGTGTCGGTTTTAACGATGTAGCCTACAACTCAAAAGTCCAAACCTGGCGTCTTCGAACGACTACAAACAACAACACGACACCATACATCTATATTTTCTGGAATGTAAAAGATGGCCCTGTCGTTATTGATCTCCCTCCATCTAGTAAGGAAGTAGGAATCTTCGGTACCTTTATGGATGCCTGGCAGCGACCACTCGAAGATGTAGGTGCGACCGGCAAAGACCAGGGGCGTGGTGCGAAATACCTGATTGTACCACCAGG
>DAOWOG010000126.1 GCA_030642185.1 Helicobacteraceae bacterium
GGTGCCGTGACCGGAATAATTCGGTGTGTAGACAAGGTTGCCGGTTGAACTCATGGAGATGATGGAACCGCCTCCGTTCGGCTCCATACGTTTTGCGGCTTCCTGTGCACCCACGACAAAGGCATCGACGGTTGCCGTCCAGATGTTGTTCAATCCTCTCGGTTTCAGTCGCATAAACGGTCCAAATCCGCCAACCACAGCGCGACCGGAGATAATGGCGTTGGAGATAAAAAAGTCGATACGTTCAAAATCTTCATCAAAGGCTTTGAACACTTCTTTATACTCGTTCGGCTCAAGAATATTCAGTTTATATCCGCGTGATTTGATACCGAACTTGCTCTCAATGTCATTGACAATCTCGCCGGCAATTTCTTCATTGGAGTTGTAGGTAAATGCCACATTTACCCCTTGTTCTGCAAATGCATAAACAATCGCCTTACCGATACCGCGGGTTCCGCCGCTGATTAATAGTGTTTTGCCCTTCATATTTATGCTCCTAAACCTGGGATGGTGTAATGTTTCATTACGTTTTCGATACGCTTCATATTCTCACTGTTAGGCTGCACCAGCGGCAGTCTGTATTCAAGTGTATCGATCAGTCCTGCTATATACATCGCTGCTTTGATCGGAATCGGATTGCTCTCGACAAACATGACCGAGTTGATGTCATAGAGAGCATCATTGATCTTTTTGGCCTGTACAAAATCGCCTTTTTCGGCTGCATGGACCAACTCACTGATCATATTCGGCAGCAGGTTAGCTGTGACCGAGATGGTGCCGTGCGCGCCAGAAGCCATGAGCGGATAGTTGATGGCATCATCTCCGCTGATCACTTTAAGTTCAGGGATTTTTGCCAGTAGTTCTACGGCGCGTTCCATAGAACCGGTGGCTTCTTTGATGGCGTAGATATTATCTATGTCGTCAAAAAGACGCTTAACAGTCGCTGTCGCCATATCTACGGCGGTACGTCCGGGAACATTATAAAGCATTACAGGAAGATCAACAGCATTGGCGATCGCTTTGTAATGCTGGTAAAGACCTTCCTGGGAGGGTTTGTTGTAATAAGGTGTGACGCATAAAATAGCATCTGCACCTTCATGTTGGGCAAATCGTGCAAGATCGATCGCTTCGGCAGTTGCATTGCTTCCTGCGCCGGCAAGTACCGTGGCATCAGTTCCTTTACAGGCGTCTACTGCAATTTCGATACATTTTTTATGTTCAGTGTGACTCAGCGTAGCACTTTCACCCGTTGTCCCGACAGGAACAACGGTGGTAATACCATTGTTGATTTGACGTTTTATGAGACGTGCATATCCCTCTTCGTCAAGTTTGTTGTTTTTGATCGGTGTGATCAGTGCCGTCATGGCACCCGTCAAGTTGCTCATTATTCACCCTTTCGTAAAATGATAGTGGTTGATTGTGAAAAATCAAAATATTTTTGTGCCGCTTTTTGAATCTCATCGGTGGTGAGTGCTGCGATGTTCTCTTCATATTGCTCAAGCGGTTTCAGATCCCCGCGTGCCAGATAACCTCCGAAAAGATCTGCGACTGAACTGGCACTCTCAAGCGAAAAGATAAAATCTGCTTTTGTATTGATCTTGACTTTATCAAGATCTTTTTGCGAGACTTTTTCATTTTTAAGCAAGTCTATTTGAGCAATGAGCTCTTTTTCAACAGTTTCTGCTTTGACACCGGGATTGCAGGCTGCCAAAAAGATAAAAAGACCCGGATCGCTGTTTTCCATATTGTAAGCGTATATCTGGTTGACGAGACTCTTCTTATGCACCAGTTCTTCATAAAGACGGCTGCTTTTCCCGGAACTTAATATTTCGGAGATAGCTGAGAGTTTAGGCTGGTCAGGGTCCTGGAAATTCGGAATATGAAAGGTGATGGCGAGCATTTCAACTTCACTCTCTTTATAGATCATGATCCGTTTCGGACCGTCTTGTTTCGGTTCGATAGATTTAACGTTAGGGATATCGAAGCTGTTTTTTATATTTGAAAAGTTCTCTTTTGCTTTGGCAAACACCGTCTCGGCTTTGATGTCTCCCGTAACGATCAAAATAGCATTTTTCGGCTGGTAGTAAGTCTGATGAAAACTTCTGATGTCATCAATACTCCAGGTCTGGATATCATTCATAAAACCGATCGGAGTCCAGTGGTAGGAGTGGTAGGTATAAGCATTGTTGAACAGGCGAAAATAGAGATACCCGAGCGGGTTGTTGTCCGTACGCCAGCGGCGTTCTTCGGCAACAACATTGCGCTCAGGCTGAAACTCTTCATCTTTAAGATTCAGATTTTGCATCAGCTCTGAAAAGAGTGAAAGCGTTTTGTCGATATTTTCGCTGCTTGATTTGATGAAGTAGTGGGTATAGTCAAATCCGGTGGAAGCATTATTGATTCCTCCGACACTTTTGACTTCTTCGTCAAACTCACCGGCCTTAAGGTTTTTGGTTGATTTGAAGTTCATATGTTCGAGCATATGTGCAATCCCGGTTTTACCCATGATCTCATTGCGGCTTCCGACTTTGTAAAAGATGTCCGTAGAGATGACATTGGAGCCATTCTCTATCGGAATAACAACAATCTGCAGACCGTTCTCAAGTGTTTGTGTTGTGTAAGACGGCAATGTATTGGCCATTAATGTCCCTAATGTTAAAAATAGTAAAGTTGCGAGTTTCATTTTCTGTCACTTCCGATCGCATCGTTAATCGTGTTTAAACCGTCTTCCTGAAGAAGTCTGATCAGTCCTTCATTGATATCTTTGATCAGTTCCGGCCCCTTGTAAATGAGTGCGGTAAAGACCTGTACCAGCGAAGCACCGGCTTTTATACGCCTATATGCCTCTTCGGCAGAATCAATTCCCCCGGCAGAGATGAGCACAGTTTTGCCGTAGAGCTCTTTGGCGACCGCATCAAAAAGATCAAAACTTTTCTCTTTGAGTACGGCACCGCTCAGGCCGCCGATATCTTTGGGATGCTGAACCAGCGAGTAGTCGATGGTTGTGTTGGTGGCGATAATACCGTCAGCCCCTTTTTCAACAGCAAGGGCCGTAAGGTCGACCGCCTGCTCAGCGGACATATCCGGAGCTATTTTTAAAAGAATCGGTTTCTCTGTAATCGCCTTCGCAGCTTCAAAAAGATGCGTGATAAATTCTTCATTTTGCAGATCGCGCAGTCCGGGGGTATTGGGCGAAGAGATGTTGATCACGATATAATCACCAAGGCTGTGAAGGGCTTTGATCAGCGTTGTATAGTCACTGATGGCATCACGTTCGGAAGTTGCTTTGTTCTTGCCGATATTGACACCGATCGGGGTTGTGAAAGGATATCGCTTCTTCAGGCGATGCTGGACTTTCAGCAGTCCGTCATTGTTAAAGCCCATGGCATTTTGAAGGCTCTCTTCTTTGATATGGCGGAACATACGGGGCTTTGGATTGCCGGCCTGGGGTTTGGGCGTAACGGTACCGATCTCGGTAAAGCCGAAACCAAGGGCCTGCATACCCGGGATCATCGTGGCATTTTTATCAAAACCGGCAGCGAGTCCGACCGGATTTAAAAAAGTACGTCCGAAAAGTTCCTGAACCAGAATTTCGGAGCTGACAAAATGCTTGCTTGTCCATCGGTTGAATGCACTCGGACAGACGTTGGCACTGCGTAAAAACAGCTCAACAGCATGGTGTGCAGTTTCGGGCTGCAGTTTGAAAAGAAGCGGTTTAATTCGTTCGTATATGATCATAGGAATAGTGTGCCTGATATTTTTTCAGATTATACTCAAAAAAGGGGAAATTATGAAATTCGGCTATGATTGCATGAAGGGGATCTCCAGTGCCATTAAGCTAAGAAAGTTTATAAGGTGATTAAGTGCGGTTTATCTGCACGTGAGCTCTCTGCTGAAGAGAACTTAGTGTTAGCGTAGTCAAAGGGACTTGTTCATTTGGCGTCTTAACTTAATGGTATCTCTAAAAGGAATTTTTATGACACAAGCATTTTCAAAACTTATTGTCGACAAAGCGTTGTTACAGACGCTTGACAACCTGAACTATACGGAGATGACACCGATTCAGCAAAATGCGATTCCCCTTATTTTTAACGGTGATGATCTGATCGCAAAAGCTGAGACCGGAAGCGGAAAGACGGCGGCATTCGGGATCGGTATCGTGGATTTGATCGATTCGGCAAAGTTTGATATACAGGCGATGGTCATTTGTCCGACACGCGAACTGGCCGAGCAGGTTGCCGCGGAAATTCGCCGTTTGGCAGCCTATAAACCCAACACCAAAGTTCTGACCCTGTATGGCGGAACACCATTGACGCCGCAGCGGATTTCGATGGAGAAGGGTGTGCATATTGTGGTCGGTACGCCCGGACGGATTCAGGATCATATCGGCAAAGGGACGATAATACTGGAACATGTCAAAATGGTGGTGCTTGATGAAGCTGACAGAATGCTTGATATGGGTTTTAAGGACGATATCGAAAAAATTATCTCCAATGTTCCCAAAAAACGTCAAACCCTTCTCTTCTCAGCCACATTTCCCGATACCATTAAAACACTTAGCCAAAACATCCAGATCAATGCCCGTCATATCAGTATGGAAAACACGCATGATGAGAACACCATTGAAGAGCACTTTATCGCTTTGAAAAACAGTTCAAAAGAGGAACTGTTGATGGGTCTTTTATCTGCAAACCGTGGTAAAAGTACACTGATCTTCTGCAATACCAAGATCACATGCGACGAGGTGAGTGACGATCTGAGCTATAATGGATTTTCTGCAAGAGAGCTTCATGGCGGGCTTGATCAAAAGGACCGGAATCAGGTGCTGTTGATGTTTGCCAATAAAAGCATTACCGTGTTGGTTGCGACTGATCTGGCAGCGAGAGGACTGGACATCGATAATGTCGAACTAATCATCAATTATGACTTTCCGATGCAAAATGAGCTTTATACCCATCGTATCGGACGCACCGGTCGGGCCGGAAAAAGCGGTATGGCATTAAGCATCGTCAGTGCGAGAGATATGCATAACTTTAACGAGCTCAATGAGACATTGGGACACGAGGCTGTACTGGAGCCTTCTGAGCGTTTTACTGCCGGAAAATCTAAAAATAACAGGGCGCCATACCGGACACTGATGATTTTTGCAGGCAAAAAAAAGAAGCTGCGCAAAGGTGACATCATGGGTACCTTGTGCGGCGAGTGCAATTTAGAGAGTGATCAGATCGGAAAAATTGATGTGAGTGATCAATTCTCCTATGTTGCCATTGAAAACAATGCAGTTGAC